>DASVQP010000028.1 GCA_036389135.1 Longimicrobium sp. | reverse complement strand
CTTGCATGTGTTAAGCGCGCCGCCAGCGTTCGTCCTGAGCCAGGATCAAACTCTCCATGAGTTCAAACAGCTCCAGAGAACAAACGACTGTATCGTTCGTTCGGTTCTTCTTCACGTTGTGTGCAATCCGTGCGATGCCTCGAAGGACACCTGCAGGCACCGCGGGAGACGTGACGCCCCCGGCTGATGTGCCACACGGCCGCTCCGCAATTCCTTAGTTCGCGGGCTGCACAAAGCACTCCCCAATACCCGATTTGTCAAAACTTCCGCGCGGCTCTTCTCACCGCGTCTTCCATGGCAACCCGGCCAGTTTCACCCGGCCCGTCGCGTGTCCGCCGTGCTTCCGGCGAGTCTTACAATCTACCACCCCGCCGCCCTTCCGTCAACCCCTCCGCAACTACCGTTTTTCCAACTTCCGCCGCACCCGATCCGCAGCGAACTCATTGAAGCTACTCGGTTTATCGCGGATCGTCAAGGGGCGAAAACTAGCGTTTCCAACAATTCCCTCAACCGCGCCGCCATTCGAGCGACAGCCCTACAACGTATCCGCTTAATCCGGAGTCGTCAAGGCCTCGCTGGCCATCGATCGCGTGCTCCGTTCTTGCGGGGCCACCAGTATAAACGGGTGTCACGGATCGGTCAAGGGGGGGCGGGACGCTCCTGTTTCCAATCTGGCACGCGCCCGCCGTGCGGGAGGGCGGCGGGCGTGCTATGCTGTCCGACTTCGCCGCCAAACCATCGGAGGGAGCCGATTTGAGCGAGATTGGGACGGACGCACTGCCCATCGTGGTGATCGGGGCCGGCGCCGCGGGGACGATGGCCGCCATCTTCGCCGCGTGCGCGGGGCGGCCCACGTTGTTACTGGAGCGCACGCGCGACGGGGGACGAAAGATCCTCATCAGCGGGGGCGGGCGGTGCAACATCCTGCCGTCGCGGATGGACCCGGCGCAGTACTTCACCTCGTCGTCGCGCAACACGCTGAAGAAGATGCTCCTCTCCTGGCCCCTGCCGGACCAGCGGCGCTTCTTCGAGGAGGAGGTGGGACTGCGGCTGGAGCTGGAGGAGGAGACGGGGAAGCTCTTTCCATCGACCCACAAGGCGCGCGACGTCCGCGACGGGCTGCTGGCGCTGGCGGAGCGGCGCGGGGTGCTGATGCGCTTCGGGAGCTACGTGGTGGGGCTGCGGCCCGGCGGCGAGGGGGAGCCATGGCGCGTCCTGCTGGAGGGCGGCGGGCAGATCGACGCGGCGCGGGTGATCATCGCGACCGGCGGCCTTTCGGTGCCGGCGACGGGGAGCGACGGCACTGGGCTGCGAGTGGTGAAGCAGCTCGGGCACACGCTGAACGACACCTTCGCGGCGCTCACCCCACTCACCAGCGCGCGCACCCCGCACGCCCCGCTCGCGGGGATCTCGCTGACGGTGAAGCTGGAGGCGCCGCTCGGGAAGGGCCGGCTGGCGGCGGAGGGCGGCTTTCTCTTCACCCACCGCGGCTACAGCGGGCCCACGGTGCTGGACGTGTCGCACGTCGCCGTGCAGTCGGCGGAGAGCGCGTCGCCTGCGCCGATCCTGGTGCAGTGGACGCAGTTCGACGCGGCGGCGTGGGAGCGGATGCTGATGGAGCGGTCGCAGGGGACGGTAGCCAACGTGGTGCGCCGCCACCTTCCGCACCGCCTGGCCGACGCGCTGCTGGACGAGGCGGGGGTGGACGAGGCGCGCACCCTTCCGCAGCTGCGCCGCGACGAGCGGCAGCGGCTGGTGGAGATGCTCGCGCGCTATCCGCTGCCGTGGACGGGGCACGAGGGGTACAAGAAGGCGGAGGTCACGGGTGGCGGCGTGCCGCTGAGCGAGGTGGATCCGCGGACGCTGGAAAGCCGCGTCGTGCCTGGGCTGCACCTGTGCGGCGAGATCCTGGACTGCTTCGGACCGATCGGCGGCTACAACTTCTTTTGGGCGTGGGCCACGGGGCGGGCGGCGGGGCTCGGCGCCTCGGGGTGACACAATCGTTGTGCAGACTGGCTTTCGAACGCACTATCCAGGGACCCGCCCGCTTCTCCTCACCTAACTTCTCGCCCAGAAGGCCGCCATGTCAAAGAGTCTCCGCGACGTCACCGAGATGATGGACCTGGGTCTGGAGGAACACAAAACCGGCGAGATTTCGACAAAGACTCCCCCGAAACACCGGTCGTACGTGCTGCTCTACGTGCCGAAAAAGGACAAGATCGTGATGGGGAAGCTGGCGAACACCAAGCCGTGTCTTTTCGGAGGTGGCAGAGACGTGACGGGCCGGGAAAAAGACGAGGAAACGATCAAGCGCGAGCTGCTGGAGGAGACTGGAGGGTGCGTAAGGTTCGAACCGGGCTCCCTCAACGCCTTCTACACTTCCAAGGACGGCCTGCGCCGGTTCTACTGGACGGACCGGGTCGCCGAGAACGTCCCGGCGTTCCGCCCGAACTCCGAGATCTCCAAAATCGGGTACGCGCGGGTCAAGCTTGGACTCGTGCCCCACATGGCCTCTCCGAGCACCCTGGCGAACGCGATGCTGGACGCCTTCCAGACGGCGCAGTCGCAGCGCGCGAGCTTCCTGCGGGAGGACACTGTCCGGGCGATCTACGCCTGGGTGAAGAACATCTATCCCGCGCTCTGAAGCAGCAGAGCTCGGTAAGTGCGAAGCGGCGAGCCGCGGAGAAGTCTCACTGCTCCCGTGGCCCGCCGTTTACCGCTTTCCCCGGTCCACCCGAACGCCCGAGAAAGTGCGCCCGATGTCTGGACCCGACGAATCCGCCGCTTACCCCGTCGTCGTTGAGATCCCCGTGGCCTGGGGCGACATGGACTACTTCAGGCACGTCAACAACATCGTCTTCTTTCGCTACTTCGAGAGCGCGCGCATCGAGTACCTGGAGCGGATCGGCTTCCGCGAGCTGACGGAAGAGGCGTCGGTGGGACCGATTCTGGCCTCGACCGGCTGCCGCTTCCGCCGTCCGCTCACCTGGCCGGACACGGTGGCGGTGGGCGCGCGCGTGACGGAGGTGGGGGAGGATCGCTTCTCGATGGCGTACCGCCTGGTGAGCCGCAAGTCAGGCGAGGTGGCGGCGGAGGGCGACGGCGTGCTGGTGTCGTTCGATTACGCCGCTGAGAAGAAGGTGCCGCTGCCGGAGCGTGTGCGGCGGGCAATCGAGCTGCTCGAAGGGCGGTAACGGCAATCTCACACAGAGCCGCAGAGGGGGATAACAAGAGGGACAGAGAGGAACGACCTTGTCTTTCCCTCTTGCCGTTTGCTCTGTGGCTCTGTGTGAGGCCCAGCAGTTTAGCGGCGGCCGCTGTGCCCCTCGCCGCGGAAGCCGCGATCGACGCGCAGCTCGATGAGCTGGTTGTTGGATGCGGCCAGGTTCGCCACCTGCGTGCCGCTGCGGAAGAGGACCGCCGGGTCCAGCGTGATGGTGACCTGCGGCGCCGCCGACGTCTCCGTCAGCACCAGCGGCGGGTTGAGCGGCACGCGGGTGCGCAACTCGGCGCGGACGAAGACGCGGAAGGGCTGCGCGGCGCCCAGCGTCCCGTTCGCGCGCGGCTGAAAGGTGCCCGAAACCATCATGCTCGCCTTCTGCGGCCAGTTCGGGATCTCGGCGCGGATCTGCTGGAGGAGCGCGGCGGTGCGAGCGGCCTCGCCGGCGTCGTCGTCGCTGTTGGAGTCGTCGTCGTTGTCGTCCAGGTTCTTGACGCGGAACTCCACCTCGTCGTAGGTGCCGGGCTTCACCGACCCGGCGTCGACCGTGACCACGCCGTCGAAGGGCAAGTTGATGAAGAGCGGCCCGACGTTGAAGTCGTCGCAGTCGTCGCCGCCGCCGTTGTCCTCGCAGCGGTTGACGTCGTCGTCGCCGCGCAGGCGGAAGCGCGCGACCACGGCGCGCAGATCGGTGAGGGTGAGGACGCCGTTGTCGCCGGTGAGGACGAGCTGGCCGGCGGCCGCCGAGAGGCTGGCGGACTCCGCGGGGGCGAGCTGGGCCGAGGCGCCGCTGGTGCGGGCGGTGAAGTTGATGCTCACCTGGTCGCCCGCCGCGGAGCCGGCCGAGGGCGAGTCGCACGCGGTGCCCAGGATGGCGGCGGCGAGGAGGGTCGGGATCGCGAGTCGGTTGGTCATGGTGGTTCTCCGTGGTTCGGGCCGGGCCGGGTGCCCGGCGTGTGTCTCTGGCTCCTTCCAAAGGCAACGGGGGTACCAGGGAACGCCGTCCAGAGCCCGGCTGCCGTAAACCCGCGCCGCGACTGCGCTTCGCCGTGGGCCTGCCGCGCTGGCGCGCGAACGGCTGGCGCGCTATATCGTTCCATATCGCTACACTCCCGCCGCGTGGCGCTACGCGCGGCACCGTCCCCCTGCCCGTTCGGCCGTGACCCAGCTCGTCGTCGTCGCACGCTCTGAATCGTTTTCCGCCGTCTGGCCGGAGCTCGCCGCGCTGGCCGGGGCGGAGCTGCGCGTGGTGGCGGACGCGGAGGCGTGCGGCCCGCTGGGCGAGGCGGCGCTGCTGGGCGTGGCGGGAGTGGAGGAGGAGGCGGAGGGGGAGGTGCGTGCCCTGGCCGCGGCCGGATCGCCCGCGCCGCTGGTGATCGGGGCGCGCGCGGACCACCGGCTCGCGGCCAGCCTCGTGCGCGCGGGAGCGGGGGATTACTTCGCGCTCCCCGGCGACATCGAGGCGCTGCGGGCGGAGATGAAGGAGCGCGCGCGGCGCCGGGAAGGGCGCGCGGCGGGGGCGCGGCTGGCGGCACAGGAGCGGACGGCGTTCGACTTCGGAAAGATCGTGGGGAAGAGCCCGCAGATCCGCGCGGCGCTGGACCGGGCGGCGCGCATCATCCCCCGCGACCGTGCCACGGTGCTCATCACCGGCGAAACGGGGACGGGGAAGGAGCTGCTGGCGCAGGCGATCCACTACAACGGACCGCGCGCCCCCGCTCCTTTCGTGGAGCTGAACTGCGCCGCCCTCCCCGCCGGTCTGCTGGAAACGGAGCTTTTCGGCCACGAGCGGGGCGCCTTCACCGACGCGCGCGCCGCTAAGCCCGGTCTTTTCGAGGCGGCGGACGGCGGGTCGCTCTTCCTGGACGAGATCGGCGAGCTGCCGCTCACGCTGCAGGGGAAGATCCTCAAGGCGCTGGAGGAAAAGGAGGTGCGGCGCGTGGGCGCCGTCCGCGGGCGCACGGTGGACGTGCGCATCATCGCGGCGACCCACGTGGACCTGGCGGCGGCGGTGGCGCGGAAGGAGTTCCGGGAGGACCTGTACTACCGCCTCAACGTCATCCCGCTGCACCTGCCGGCGCTCAGGGAGCGGGGAGAGGACGTGGTGCTCATCGCCGAGCACTTCCTGCGCTCGCTCGCGGAGCAGTACGGGATGGAGGCGCCCGCCATCGGCCCCGAGCTGAAGCGGGCGCTGATGGCGCACACGTGGCCCGGCAACGTGCGGGAGCTGCGCAACGGACTGGAGCGCGCCCTCCTGCTGGGCGACGGCGGGCTCGATCCGGCGGACCTCTTTCCCGCCCTCCCCGTCCCCGCACCCGTCTCCAACGGCGCGATCCCATTCCCCGCATCGCTCACGGAAATCGTGCGCGGGGCGGCGGTGGCGATGCTGGAGCGCTTCGACGGGAACAAGAGCGCGGCGGCCGATGCGCTGGGGATCTCACGCTCGCGGCTGTACCGCCTGCTGGAAGGGGAGGATGTAGCGGAATGAGACATCCGTTGCGGCGCGCGACAGCCACACCCAGCAAAAAGCAAGGCGCCACGCCGCTTTTCTCGGGCTCGCGCCTTGCCCTCTCCGGCACACGACACACGATCCACGCCCACTCGGGATACCGATAGATGAAACAGAACCGTACGATCGCGCTCGCCGCCCTTGCCGCCGCCCTCCTGCTGGGCGGATGCGAGCGCGGCGGCACGGACAACCCGCCTGACGTGGTGCCGGACGCCCAGTTCGTCGTCGTCCGGCAGGCTTCCAACGCCCCGGCGCTCGCGGCGCGGGAAGCCACCTTCTGGGCGAAGGCGGGCGACAATGCCGAGGTGCGCATCCCGTACACCACGGGGGAGAACTGCCTGGAGTTCAAGATCCCGGGCAACGGGCTCCTGCGCCGGCCGGACGGCACCGCGTTCCGGCGCGGCGACTCCATCCAGGTCACGATCCGCGTGCTGGACCCGAACCGCTTCAACTTCGAGTTCCAGCCGAGCGGGCTGCGCTTCGACCCGGACCACCCGGCGGAGCTGCGCATGCGCTACAGGTACGCCGACCCGGACCTGAACGGCGACGGCCGGGTGGATTCGGCGGACGAGCGCTCGCGCCTGGGGATCTGGCGCCAGGAGGCGGATGGGCAGCCGTGGGTGCGGATCGGCACGGTGCGCGACGCGGAGCTGGACGAGGTGCGCGCGGAGCTTCAGGGGTTCACGAAGTACGCGATGGCGTCGAACTGAGCCGGCGAATTCCGTGACCTCCCTTCCCCCCTCCACCGAGCTGGCCGACGCCCGCGCCCTCGCGGCGCGGCGCGACTGGCTGGGGCTGGCGGCCCGCCTTCGTGGCGTGCCGGAAGAAGCGTTCGTGGCGGAGCCCGAGCTGGGCTTCCTCTACGCGGACGCCTGCCGCCGCGTGGGGGACACGGGGACGGCGCTGAGGGTAGCCGCGCAGGTGGAGCCGGAGGCGCGCCGCACGGGGAACCGGCGGCTGGTGTTGGAGGTGGTGAACCTGCTGGGGATGACGCACTTCGAGGCGGGGCGCCTTCCCGATGCCGCGGCGCGCTGGGAGGAGCTGCTCAGCTACTCCACCGATTGGGGCGACGACGATCACGTAGCCCGCGCGGCAAACGGGCTGGGGGTGGTGGCGAACGTGGGCGGGCGGCGGGAGGCGGCGCTCACCTTCTACCAGCGCGCCCTTGCCGGCTACACGCGGGTGGGGAACCGGCGCGGGCTGGCGCAGACGCACTACAACCTGGGGATCTCCTTCCGCGACCTGAGGCGGAACGACGACGCGGACGCGCACTATCGCCGCGCGATGGAGCTGGCGGAGGCCACGGAGAGCGAGGACGTGATCGCGCTGGCCGAGGTGGAGCGCGCCGAGCTGCGCATCCGCGGCGGCGACGGGCGGCTGGCGATGTCGCTTGCGGCGCGCGCCGGCGAGCGCTTCCGCCGCATCGGCGATCCCACGGGCTACGCGGGCGCGGTGCGGGTGATGGCGTCCGCGGCGCGCGCCGGCGGGGACGATGACGAGGCGGAGGCGCGGCTGGAGGAGGCGCTCGGGATCGCGCTGCAGCACGAGGATGCGCTTCTGCGCGCGGAGGTGCAGCGGGATCGCGGGGTGCTGCTGCGGGATACCGGGCGCGTGGCGGAGGCGCGGGAGGCGCTGGAGGATGCGCTGGAGCACTTCGGGATGCTGGATGCGGCGGAGGATGTGGAGGTGGTGAGGGGGCTGCTGGAGGGGGTGGATGGGGGGCGGGGTGGTGGTGGGGTGGGATTCGGCGGTTGAAACCGCTGGAACAACGGCGGGAAGCCTGCCTTCGCAGGCTCCGGGGGCGGGATGGGTGCCGGCTCACCGGGGGATGAAGCCCCGCGGCTGGAACCACGGGAAGGCGGCTGAAGCCGGCTCGCGAGGAGCGGACGGTCAGTGGAGGCAGAGTTGCGAGGGGTTGCAGCAGCCGCCTTTCGCGTCTGGAATCGGGGCTTGGCTCGGGGCGAAACACGGGCAGCCACGCGGGGCAGCCCCTACGTGGATCGGTGCGGAGGGCGGGGGGCGAGGTGGGGTCGAGGGAGGGCGGACACGCAGGTTCGCCCCTACGAGGTGCCGTGTCGAAGGCGGCGGTCGGCGCGGGGGAGAGGGCGGGCGCGATAAATCGCGCCCCTACGAGAAGGGCGTGGCAGGGGCGGAGTGCACTCTTTCCCCCGCTTGCGGGGGAAAGGGGGAACCCGCGTGCCACAACCCCTGCCGACCCGCACCGGTGCACGCAAGCGCCCCCTCCCCCAGGTAGTTATTGCCCGCAGTTTGGGGGAGGGGCAGCGAGGTGACGAGCGGGGGAGGGGGCCCGCGGGCCCGCCCCTCAGGTCGTGACCTGGCCGGAGCGGTAGCGGGCCAGAACCTCCACGAAGACCTTGGAGGAGCGGGCAAAGGCGCCGCGGCGGCGCAGCTCGGTGGGGCTGGCGCCGACGAACTTCTGCGTCACGCGGCGAAGGCCGCTGTCCGACGAGTAGCCGCAGGCGTGGGCCACCGAGAGCACCGTGCGCCCCGGGTCGTCCAGCAGCTCCGCGGCCAGGAGGATGCGCATCCACGCCAGCAGCTTGCGCGGGGGCGGGAGCTCCGCGCGCTCGCACCAGCGAAGGAGGGTGCGGCGCGAGAGGTGGAGCTGCCGGGCCAGGTCGCGCCCGTGCCCGCCCACCGCCACCACCTCGGCCGCCGCGTCGACGATGGCGCGGGCGCGGCCCGGCGTGTCGGCCGGGAGCACCTGCTCCAGGAGCGCCTTGAGGGGGCGGCCCTGCGAGGCGCGGAAGCGGTGCACCAGCGCGTCCGGCGTGTCGTCGTGGGCGATGGAGATCACCTGCACCACGCCCCACTTCCCCAGCGTGCGCAGGTCCTCCACCCGGTCCGCCCTCACCTCCAGCGCGGCGAAGACCGGCATGGAGGGGAACTCCACCAGGAGGTTCTTGAGCGCGGGGGAGAGGGCCCGCTGCCCCTGCGCCTCCTCGTACGGGTTGACCACCACCAGGGCGGAGGGCGGAGAATCGCGCACCGCGTCCTCCAGCGACGGCCAGTCCGGGACCGACTGGAAGGTGTACTCCTTCCCCGCGACCTTGCGGACGCGCTCGCGGAAACTCTCGTCGCTGTGCAGCACCAGCAGGGGACGTGCGGCGATCTTCATGGGGCACAGGCCGGGTGAAGGGCGAAGGGGTTCAGCGGGACACCAGCGATGCGTGCAGCGAGCGCGCGAGGTCGGCGGCGAATGCGTCCGACTCCTCGTGGAAGGCGGCGCGCGACGGGGACTCGGTGCGGGTGCGGGCCGCGCGCGAGCGCCGGGCCGACTCCACCACCGCCTCGGCGCTGAGGAGCACCTTGGCCTCGCCGCGCTCCCGCGCCACGCGGGCGGAGCGGTCGGCGGCGCGCTCGGCGCGCTCGAACTCGCCGACGTGGGCGGCGCCGTGGGCCAGCTCCAGGAGCACCTGTGCGGCGTTCTCCGTGTGCTCGTTGCGGGCGAGCCCGTCCCACACCTCGTCCCACGCCTCGTCGAAGCGGCGCCGGTCGCCCGCGCCGGCGGCGGCGCGCACGATGTTGGCGAGCCCCACCATCCGGTCCTCGTGCCGCCGCAGGTGGGGGAGGAGCGCCTCGAACACGGTGAGCGCCGGGCCGAAGTGCCCCTGCTCCACCCACAGGTAGGCGATGTCGTGCGCCAGGACGGGGAGGCGCGGGTGATCGGCCCCGTACGCCTCGAACGCCGCGCGCGCCAGCTTCTCCGCCTCCCCCGCGTTGCCGCCGGCCGCGGCGATCACGAAGAGGTCGTGGAGCGCGCCGCCCTGGATCTGCCGGAGCGAGTGGCGCCGGGCCGCACGCAGCGCGCGGATGTGGAAGCGGCGCGCCGCCGGGTAGTTGCCGCGCTGCACGTACAGGTTCCCCAGCCCGGAGAAGGCCAGCGCGTACGACGTCCAATCCCCGCTCTGCCGCGCCAGGGCGATGGCGCGCCTGAACCACGTCTCGGCGCGGGCGTACTCCGCGCGGCGGCGGGCCAGGCGCCCCACCGCGTACGCCGCCGACGCGTCCGTGGGGATGGCCGCCGCGGCGGCCTGCGCGAAGGCGATGGAGGTGGCGGAGTAGCCGTTGCCATCGGCCCAGGCGGCGACGTGCTGGCACGCCATGGCCACCGATTCCGGCCGCGCGGTCCCCGGCGCGCCCACCAGCCTCACCAGCCCCATCAGCGGCGTCTCGAGCTGCACCTCCACTTCGGCGTCGCGGAGCATCGCCAGGAGCGCCCCATCCGCTCCCGGAACGAAGACTTCGCCGCGCTCGTCGGGCGGTAGCGATCCCCAGAGGTACACGTCGCGCACGACCTGCCACAGCAGCGCCCCAAGTGGGTCCTTGATCTCTTCCAGCACCCCCACGCCTTCGAATGCTTCGCCGCCGTGGGTAATGGCGGGTGGCGTCCGCCAGCGACGCGTGGTGCGGCGAACGGGGGGTGTCATCCGCTTGGATCGCATAGAGTGGCTCTGCGGAGGGATGGGGTGCCGTGTCCGGGGCGGTCGGAGCGTTCCTATGCTAACGCTCAAACCCAAGGCACGCCATAGTCTTTTCCCGCTCTGAGACTCACTCCGGAAGCAGAATACAGCGTCGCGCGGCGCACGGCAAGTCCCAAAGCAATCGCGGGTTCAAATGCGCTCCGGAGAGGTTTTCGCGTGCACTTTCATGCGGTGCCGGTGTCCGTAAATGTATCCCTGAATTGGCTCATGCAGGGTACCTTCTGTACACCTCCCGGCGTCAGTGTACCGCCCTTCTACCGCCAGCACGTGTAGCAATTCAGCAATCCAATCTGGCGGCATTGGGGTGTGAAGCGCCAAAGAACACCAGCCTCACACAGAGACACAGAGGCAACGGAAAGACCGGCATAAGGGGTTCTCTGCGGCTTGTAGTTCTCTCTGCGGCCTCTGTGTGAGGGTTTTTCGGTTCGCGGTGCGGTGCCCGCGGCAGTATGATTGCGTGGGCGCCCTGCGCTGAACCCGATCACCCCCCGCGGGAGGATAGAGGCATGTCTACGGTGGCTGCGCTGGGAACGAAGGGCGTGCGGGTGATGGGCGAGGACACTCCGGCGAGCACGCGCGTGCTCGCCCCCGAGGCGCTGGAGTTCGTGGCGGCGCTCCACCGCCGCTTCAACCCCGTGCGCGAGGAGCTGCTGCGCGCCCGCGACGCCCGGCAGGCGGAGCTGGATGCAGGCGTGGAGCCGGGCTTCCTCACCGAGACGGCGGCGGTGCGCGAGGGCGACTGGCGCGTGGGGCCCACTCCAGCCGACCTGCAGGACCGGCGCGTGGAGATCACCGGGCCCACCGACGCCAAGATGGTCATCAACGCCCTCAACTCGGGCGCGTCGTGCTTCATGGCCGACTTCGAGGACGCCCTCTCCCCCACCTGGAAGAACGTGGTGGAGGGGCAGGCCAACATGCAGGACGCGGTGCGCCGCACCCTCACCTTCGCCAGCGGCGGCAAGGAGTACCGGTTGGGCGAGAAGCTGGCGGTGCTCATCGTGCGCCCGCGCGGGTGGCACCTGTCCGAGCGGCACGTGCAGGTGGACGGGGAGCCGGTGTCCGCCTCGCTCTTCGACTTCGGGATGCACTTCTTCCACAACGCGAAGGAGCTGCTGGAGCGGGGCTCGGGGCCGTACTTCTACCTCCCCAAGCTGGAGGGGCACCGCGAGGCGCGGCTCTGGAACGACGTCTTCACCTTTGCGCAGGAGCAGCTCGGCGTTCCGCACGGGACGATCCGCGCCACGGTGCTGATCGAGACGATCCTGGCCGCGTTCGAGATGGACGAAATCCTGTACGAGCTGCGCGACCACGCCGCGGGGCTCAACGCGGGGCGGTGGGACTACATCTTCAGCGTCATCAAGAAGTTCAGGAAGCGCGGCGACTTCGTGCTGCCGGACCGGGTGCAGGTCACCATGACCGTCCCCTTCATGAAGTGCTACGCCGAGCTCCTGGTGAAGACGTGCCACCGCCGCGGCGCGCATGCCATGGGCGGGATGGCGGCCTTCATCCCCAGCCGCCGCGACCCGGAGGTCAATCGTGTAGCGATGGCGAAGGTGACGGAGGACAAGGCGCGCGAGGCGGGGCAGGGCTTCGACGGCACCTGGGTGGCGCACCCGGACCTGGTGCCGGTGGCGCGCGCGGAGTTCGACCGCGTGTTGGGCGAGCGGCCCAACCAGAAGGAGAAGCAGGGCGACGCCAACGTGCAGCCGCGCGACCTGCTGAACACCGGAATCCCGGACGGGCACGTCACGGAGGCGGGGGTGCGGCTGAACGTGAGCGTGGCGCTGCAGTACGTGGAGGCGTGGCTGCGCGGCAACGGCGCCGTCGCCATCAACAACCTGATGGAGGACGCCGCGACCGCCGAGATCTCGCGCGCGCAGCTCTGGCAGTGGATCCGGCACCGCACGCCGCTGGACGGCGACGGCGCGATGACGCCGGACGTGTACACGCGCATCCGCAACGAGGAGATGGAGCGGCTGCGCGCCGGTGGGGTGAGCACGCCCGAGCTGGCGACGGCGTGCAAGCTCCTCGACGAGCTGGTGCTGGGGAACGAGTTCATCCCCTTCCTGACGCTGCCGGCGTATCCGCATCTGGCGTAGCGAAAAGCCTCACACGGAGAACACAGAGAGAACTGCGAGCCACAGAGAAAACCTTTTGCTGTTCTCTCTGTGGCTCTGTGTGAGGCCATGTCACACCGAAAGCGGGAAGGGCGTTGTTCGGGCGCACCGATCGACTCACCCACCGCCTGCCACGACCATGCGACTCCGCTTTCTCGCTCCCCTGATCGTTCTCCTCGCCGCCTGCCAGAAGAGCGACGACCTGCTGTTCGACCCGCCGCTGCTGTGGGTGGCGGCCGAGGTGAGCCCGGTGCGGCGCGACCCAGCAAACGGCGATGCCATGGTGCCGCTCCAGGTGCTCAACGACCGGGCGAGCAGCGTCTACGTGCGTGCCTGCGGCGACCAGGTGTCCGTGACGATCGAGCGCCGCGCCGGGGGTAACTGGGAGAACGCGGGCGATGCCATCTGTCCCGCGATCTACCCGGCGGTCCCCATCGAGGTGGAGGCGCGCTCCGGCCAGCCCTTCACCGTCAGCGTGCGCGAGGCGGGGGTGTACCGCGTGGTGGCGTACGTGTCGCTCACCTCCGCCAACGGCGGCTTCCGTGGCGTCGCCAGCAGCGAGTTCAGGGTGGAGTAGGCGTTGACGCGCCCCCGCGGGGGCGTAGCTTCCTGGCCATCCGGGCACCCCGCCCGTTCACAGCCAAGGACGACGATGACGCACTACACCACGGTGGTGAGGGTGGTGGACCAAGGTTCCGGCCGCCCCCTCGCCGGCCTGCGGGTCTCCCTCTTCGACCGCGATCGCTTCTCCCACGACGACCGGCTCGGCGACGGCACCACCGACGCGGGCGGCGAGGCCCGCTTCGAGTACTCCACGGCGGACTTCTCCGACCTGGAGGACCGCATGAGCGGCTCGCTCCCGGACCTGTACTGCGTGATCCACGCGCCGGACGGCCGCGAGCTCTTTTCCAACAAGGACGAAGCGCTCGACAACACCCCCCGCCGCCGCATCGACGTGGTGCTGCCGGCGGAGCTGGTGGCGCGGCACGGGCTGTGAGCGGCCCTCGCCCCCGGCTCGTTACACTCGCCTGGGGAACGCACAAATCCTGTAGGGGCGCGATTTATCGCGCCCGTGCCCGGCGCTGCACCGCCGCACACGGATCCTGTGCGTGTCTGACCGTGCTTGCCCCCGCGCTGACGCCTGGGCGTCCCGGATGCACGATTCATACGAAAAGAGCGGGGGCGGCATCGTGCCGCGCCCGCTCTTTTGTGGGTGGGTCCGCCGCGGTCAAGCGAAGGCGGTGACCATCTTGGGGTTGGGGCCGTACTCGTTGTCGCCCATCTGGCTGTCCTGGAACATGAACACCAGAAACACGATGAAGCCGATCAGCGGGATCAAGTTGATCAGCATCCACCACCCGCTCTTCCCGGTGTCGTGAAGGCGGCGCACCGTCACGGAAAGCCCCGGGATGAACGCCGCCAGGGAGTAGATGATCGTTAGCAGGCAGAGCGCAACATCGTTTCAAACGCACGGCGCAGCATGAAGGGGCGGACGCCGGGGTGGCATCCGCCCCCATCCCGTTCACGGCGCGTACGTGACGGAGAAGTACGCGCGCGGCTCGTGGCGCCCCGGATCGTCCAGTGGCACGCCGAGGCCGGCGGTGAAGCGCATCCCCGGCATCCCCACCACGTTGCTGAATCCGGTGGCGAGCTCGGCTTCGACGCCCGCGACGCGGTAGTGCGAGCCGTTGCCCGCGGCACCCCATAGGTAAGGCATGACGCCGGCCACCCGCGTGCTCAGGCGCCAGGTGGCGAGATCGCGCCCCGCCACCACGCCGAACGGCGCGGCGGGCATGGGGATGCGCTGCGCCAGCGCCGCATCGTCGACGAGCGGGTTGGCGCCGCCGCCGGCCGCGAGCGCCTCGAAGGCGGGGGCGCCGCCGCTGACCCGGCCGTACGATCCGTCCGCGCGCAACTCGAGCCGCCAGGCGCTCAGCCCCAGGCCGGCGCTTGCCACGCCGCGCGCCCAGCCGGCGCCTGCGGTGCTCCCCGCTGCAGCGTTCATCCGCAGGCGGGCGGCGAGCGTGCGGCCCGCCCTGCGGCGCGAGAGGGCGGCGCCGTACTCCGCGAAGCCCAGCACGCGCTCGTCCCCCTCTAGCGACCCGCCGGACACGCCGCCCTGCAGGCGGTGTGCGGCGCCGCCCGCGCGCCAGGGCGCTTCGGCGGAGACGGTCGCGCCCAGGTACGACGACCGGATGATGTCGGGCGCGCCGGGGAGCTCCATCGCAAAGAGCTCCGCGGTGACGGCGGGGCGCCATCCGCGCCAGGTGGCGGCGAGCGATCCGCCCGCGGTGGCGTCGTTGGTTGAGACGATTGCCCGCGCCATCAGCGCCAGGCGGCCGATGGGGTCCGTGCTGCTCATCATCCCACCCACCGAAACCCCGTCCCTATCGTAGCCGGCCATGGGGAGGATGCGCGTGATGCGCGGACCGATTCCGTAGCGCCGCGGCTCGGGCACGGGCGCGCGCGGGATGGCTACGGGCGGGCCCTCGGCGACGCGGGGCGCGACCGGGGCGAGCGTGGCCGGGAGGCTGACCGGCGCCGCGCCCGCGCTGTCTGGACGGATGCGGTTGAGGTCCATCCCGCCGGCGTGCATCGACAGGAAGAAGACCTCGCCGCCGCGCGTGGGCTCGGGGGCGAGCGCCGCGCCCGTCACGCGCGTGAGGGTGCGGGCGGTGCGCGCGACCGGGTCGAGCAGCTCCAGGTTGGCGACGCCACCGCTCTCGGAGACCACCACCAGGTCGCGTCCGCCGGGGCGCCACGAGGCGTCGTAGCGGTTGGCGCCGTCGTCCGGATCGGCGGGGCGGCGGGCACCGGTGGCGGGGTCGACCAGCTCCACGCGCCAGCGCCCGCGCTCCTGCACCGAGACGGCGATGGCGCTGCCGTCCGGGGACCAGCGGGGACGGTAGAAGACACGTTCGGGGGCGCCCGCCGCGACCAGGAAGACCGCGCCGCCCGCCAGGTCCACCCGCACCAGGTCGCACACGCCGCCGGCGCAGCGCACCGCGGCCGCGCTGCGCCCATCGGGGGACGGGTCGGCGTGGCGGATGCCGGCGCCGCGCGTGACCCGCCGGAGGCGCTTCTCCTTCCAGTTCCAGAGAAAGAGGTCCGGGCGCGATGCCCCGCCGCCGATCGGCTCCTGCCGGACAAGGAGGATGCGGGCGCCGTCCGGCAAGAAGCGCGGAGCATCGTGGCCGCGGCCGTCGACGGGCAGCAGGGTTGCAAGCGCAGCCCTTGGGCGCGGGCGCCAGCGCACGTCCGGCACGTCCAGCGAGTCGCGGCTCAGCAGGCGGCTGCGCTCCTTTGCTTCGGCCGAGTCGCCGGGCTCGTCGCGGGTGCGCCACACCACCACGCGCGGCTCCGTTCCCGGCGCGCCGCGCAGCACCACCGCCATCCGCTCGCCGTCAGGAGAGACGGCGGGGTCGCCCGTGCCCCAGTAGAGGCGCTGCACCGTGTCGCCCGCGACGGTGCCGCCCGCCTCCGCGATCTGGCGGCGCGCTTCCAGGGCGCGCGCGGTCACGTCGACGGTGAAGGCGCCGTACAGCTCGTGCGGGGCACCGCCGTAGACGCCCGCGAAGGCGGTGGCGAACGACCGGTTCTGGCGCGCGCTCAACCGCCGCCAGAGCTGGTCCAGGCTCGCCTCGCCGCGCCGCTCCACCAGCCACTCCAGGAAGGCGGAGCCGGCCAGGTACGCCATGCTCTGACCGTAGAACGCGCTCGACGCGCTGAGCTGCGGATAGCTGGGGAGCCGCCCCTCCAGCGCCCACTGCCGCAGCACCGCGGCGCGCACCGCGCTGTGCGGGCGTCCGCTGCCGGTGAGGCGGCCTTCGATGTAGGTCGCGTACCCCTCGGTCACCCAGCGCGGCGCCCTGCGCGCCACGGGGCCGATGCGCACCGGGAGGAAGCGCATCCACAGCTCCCCGCGCGGGTTGCGCGAGGGGCGGGTGAGGTGCGCGATGTGGGCGAACTCGTGGATGACGAGCTGCTCGCCCGGCCCGCGGTTGTGGCCGATGTTGGAGCGCGGGTCGGGCGGCGTGGGCCACAGGGAGATGGTGGGCTCGCCGAGGAAGGAGAACGCGCTGCCGTTGGCGGACGCGGAGGGATCTTCGACGATGATCCGCACCCGGCGGTCGGGGGCGTACCCCACCACGCTCCGCACGCTGTCGTGCACCGCCTCCAGACGCGACACCACGTCCAGCGTCCACGCGGACATCTCGGCGGGGTAGTGGACGTCGAAGTGCTCGGTGCGCACGGTGCGCCAGTCGAGCCACGGGCGGGTGAACACCTGCGCGTGCGCGGCGCCGGCAAGGAGCACGGCCAGGAGCGCGGCCGCGAAGGACAGCTTGTTTCGCATTCGGTCGTGTTGCGGCGGTGGGACGTGCTTGCGTGCGTTGGTGGACACCGGGGCCGGGGGAAGGTTCCGGAGGTGCGCGCCCGGCGTGTGGGTGCGTACGTGTTACAGAAGGCACCCCGGATGGGCGCGGGGGGCCGGTGTCGAGGTGGGGGGGAGGGAGGGCAGACACGTGGGTCTGCCCCTACCGTAATTGGCGCGGGGAGCGGGGTCGAGGAGGGGCAGGCGGCGGGCGCGATGAATCGCGCCCCTACGAGGTTGGGGTGCGCGAGGGGCAGCGGAGCCGGATCGGGCACGGGCGGCCACGCGGGGCCACCTCTACGGGATCACCGCGGGGGCGGAGGTCGAGGAGGGGCGGGCGAACGGCGCGTTCCTGGGCGGTGCGGCTACCCACCGTGGCCCGCGATCTCCCCCCTCCCCCAAGGCAGTTTTTGGGGGAGGGGGGCCGGGGGGGTGAGGGCATGGGCATGGCGCCTTCAGCGTCCCGCCATCTCCGAATCCAGATGCACGGCGAGGGTGCGGTCGCGGCCGGCGGATTTGGCGCGGTAGAGGGCCTGGTCGGCGGCTACCATGAGGGCGTCGGGATCGACGACGTCGGTGCCGGCGGCGATGCCCACGCTGGCGGTAACCGTGATGGTGCCGCCCCCAGCCACGGGGACCCGCAGCTCGGCCAGGTGGCGGCGGAAACGCTCAGTGAGCGCCTTTGCTCCCTCCAGACCCGAGTCGCACAGGAGGACGGCGAACTCCTCGCCGCCGAAGCGGGCGGTGGTGTCGATGTTCCGGGCGCAGTTCCGCAGAACGCGGCCGACGCGCGCCAGCACCACGTCGCCCGCGCCGTGGCCGTGGCGGTCGTTGACCTGCTTGAAGTGGTCCAGGTCGATCATCACCAGCGCCACCGAGCCCCCGGTTCGCCGCACCCGCTCGCACTCGCGCCGCAGCGCCTCGTCCAGCACGTGGCGGCGGGAGAGCTCGGTAAGGGGGTCGATCTGCGCGGTCGCCTCGGTGTGCGCCCACTTGCCCGCGGTGGCGATCCCCACGCACACCACGAAGACCAGGAAGCCGATCCAGAAGAGCGATGGCACCCCCGGAAGGATGCGCGCCACCGGCAGCCAGTCCACGTGCTCGGAAAGGAGGTCGTAGGTGACGGCCAGGGCGAAGGAGACCGTCCCCACGCCCAGGATGCGCCCGTGCGGCTGGCGGCGCGAGGTCGAGCGGCAGGCGCGGCCCACCACCACGACGAGCCCCGCCATCATCGTAAGGTCCACCCACTTCGCCATGGTGGCGAGCGCGGCGAGCGGCAGGGAGCCCACCAGCAGGAAGCCGGCGGTGGCCGCGCCCGTCAGCACGACGTCGCGCCGGGCGAGGCGCAGGTCGAAGAGGCGGTGCACCAGCACGACGAAGGCGGGCATCCCCGCCGCCATCGCCCAGAGCCCCACCCGGTACGAGTTCACGTGCGGGACGAGCAGAGCCTGCACCGCGCCGGAGAAGGTGGCGCCGTAGACGGAGACGGCGGCGCAGAGAAGGGCGAAGTACAGGTTCTCTCGCGCGCGGCGGCGGCGGAAGAAGAAGGCGAGGTGATAGATGCCGATCGCCAGAAAGAACGAGACGAGGCCGCCGATCACCACGTCGCGCGGGGAGCGCTGCTGGGCCAGGAGGTCGTAGCGCCCCACCCGCACGCCGCCCATCAGCCCGCCATACGCGTAGGCGTTGTAGACGCGGACGGCCACCAGGTGCGGGCCGTTCGGACGCCGCGCCAGCGCCGAGTCGGGCACCAGGAGGAGGGTGGGCGCGACCCCTTCCACGAAGTGCGGCGGCATGCGTCCCGAGCCACCCACCTTGACGCCGTTCCAGAAGATCTCGTACGCGTCTCCCACGGTGCCGAGCTGCACGCCCACGGGGCCGCCCGCCAGCTCGGCTGGGAGCCGCACCTCGCGCCGGTACCAGCCGAAACCATCGTAGCCGGGGGCGAAGCGCTCCCATTCGGCCGGCGCTTCCACCAGCGCCCAGCCCGCGTCAGGATGCGCGGGCGCGGCCCAGGCGGCGGAGTCGCCCCGCTGCCAGCGCCAGCTTCCATCCAGGCGCAGCGGCTCCGGCTCGGCGGCGGCGAGGGCACCGGGAATGGCAAGGAGGACCGCGAGTAGAATGCGCGGGATCACGGGGGGAGGGGGCGCGGGGCGGGAGGGCGGTGGGGAGGGCAGTCAACATAGCGCCTCGCGGGGGCCGGAGTCAACGGAAGCGGCTCCGGGTGCGGACCTTGCTCAGCGAATCCGGCGGGCCTACGTTGGGCCCCCGCAACCCCATGCGCGTACCGCGCTTTCAAGGCAGAAGGAACCCGAATGGCCAACCTCCCCGAGCCGGGGCGCACGGGGCCGCTGGCGGCTCTGGCGCTGATCGCCGGCCCGCGCTACGGCGAAGAGCTCCCCATCCCCAAGCCCGTGGTGGTGGTGGGACGCGCCGCCGCCAGCGACCTGGTGATCGACGACGACTCCGTCTCCGCCCAGCACGCCCGCCTGGAGTGGGACATGGGCGCGTGGCGCATCACGGACCTGGGCTCCACCAACGGCACCGCGGTGGAGGGGACGAAGCTGGCCCCCAACATCCCCACCCCGCTCCCCTACGGCGCCACGGTGCGGGTGGGCGGCGTGAAGCTCCAGTTCCGCGAGGTGGCGCAGGCCGATCCGGAGCGTGCGCGCGCCGACTACGTCCCGCCGCAGAAGCCGGCGACGCTGCGCGAGGAGCGGCCCGGCTTCCGCTTCCCGTTGTGGCTGGCGATCCTGCTGGTGGTGCTGCTGGCGGTGATCGGCTACGTCGTCTTCCAGACCCTGGCGGCGCCGCGGGTGGGCGTGGGGATCGGGCCCGGCCATCCGCTGCTGGCGCTGGCGACCCGGGCCGCGGCGCCGTGACGGTGCGCTGGGAGTCGGCCGGGCTCACCGACGTGGGCCGCGTCCGCAAGGGGAACGAGGACTCCTTCTTCGTGGACGAGGCGCGGGGCGTCTTCCTGGTGGCGGACGGGATGGGGGGCCACGCCGCGGGGGAGATCGCGAGCGCGCTGGCCGCCCGCACCGTGGGCGGCACCCTGGTGCGCGGGGTGGACGAGGAGCTGGAGCCCGACCTGCTGGCGGAGGCGATGAAGCGCTCGCTGTACGCCGCGCATGAAGCGATCCTTGCCCACACCATGGCCGACCCCGCCACCGAAGGGATGGGGACGACGCTCACCGCGTTCGTGGTGTGCCCAGACGGCACGTACCGAATGGGCCACGTGGGCGACAGCCGGATGTACCTGTTCCGCGGCGGAGAGCTGACTCAGCTTTCCCACGACCACACCTGGGTGCAGCGCGAGGTGGACGAGGGGCGCCTGACGGAGCAGGGTGCGCGCCGCCACCGCCTGTCGCACATCCTGACCCGCGCGCTGGGCGCCGACTCCGCGGACAGCCCGGACATCCAGTCGGGCAAGCTCCTGCCGGGCGACCTGGTGCTGCTGTGCAGCGACGGCCTCACCGGGATGCTGAACGACCGGATGCTCGCCCGCGTCCTGGAGGAGGACGCCCCCCTCCCCGAGCTCGCCGCGCAGCTGATCGCCGAGGCCAACGCCCGCGGCGGGCGCGACAACATCACCGCCGTGCTGGTGAGGGTCCTGCCCGAAGGCTGAAGCGGAGCCGGGTACAGATGGCGGCAAGAGGGAGCGCGGGGACCATCCCCGCGCTCCTCTTTTTTTTGCGTCCGGAAGACGGCGGCGCGGGATCGAGACGCCACCGCACGTGGAGTGGGAAGGCGCGAGAAGGGCGCGTGGCACCTGCCGTGTCCAGGACGGGGATCTCGTTTTCCGGCAAGCATTTGCATCTTAATTATTGACCACTAGCGTGAGCCCCGTTTCACGGTTAACTATCATCCACCTCGTGAAACAGACGTAGTGCCGCCGGCGTTTTTGGCAGGGCCCGGGAGAGCACGTCCGCCTGTTTCGCACCGCCCGCGCGGGAGCGGAGCGCCCCAGCAACTCCGTACTCAAGGACCCGATGGAGTGAATCCCCACCCGCCCCCCTGTACGGTGCCGGATCCGCCGGCCCGCAGCACACGGGGTGGTCCCGTCCTACCCTCTCTCGACAGCGGGGTTTTGTGAAATTACGCCACTTTTTGAGCAGCACGCGCCGTGCGCGGCGGCTCGCACCTCTCGTCGCCTTCGCGGCGCTGGCCGCCTGCGCGGACGACCAGACCACCGGATCGGCTCCCTTCGCCAAGCCCGGCGCGCCCAGGCTGGTGACCGCGCCCTTCTCGTGCGGCCTTTCGTACACGAGCACCAACACCTTCTACGACGCCGATCTGGCGGCGTACGGGATTCCGGAGATCACGACCACGCACGACAACTGTGAGACGTGGACGGGGAGCGACTACCGGCTGTTCGTGCAGGAGACCGGCTCCACGGTGAGCGACCCGGAGGTCGCCAACGACGTGACCACCTCGTGGTACGAGTACGGTGTGACGCGCGGCTACAACTCGGCGGGTGTCGAGATCGCAGACGCGACCCAGGTGGCGGCGGACGCCTTTGCGCTGGGGCTCGCCACGCCGGAGGAGAAGCAGGCCTCGTACAACGAGCCGTACTACGCGGTCTACTCGGGCGGCGAGCCGTGCGGCACGCGCATGTGCGACCAGCAGCAGCTGCAGAACCGTGCGCCGAGCGCGCCGCGCATGTCCACCACCGGCAACGGCAATCCGGACGCACACAAGGTGGGGAACAGGGATCACGGCATCCGCCGCCCTGCGCTCCGCGCGCTCCTGGCCGCCAGCGACGAGATCGGCCGCAACGGCCAGGGCCAGCGCCGCTTCCGCCGCGTTCGCGGTGAAGAGGAGACGATCGTCACCGTGGATCCCGCCACCGAGCTGATGGTGGGGCAGGAAGTGAAGGGGCCGCAGGGACACACCCGCGCCACCCTCCGCTGGACCAAGATCAAGCGGAAGGACGGCGCCAGCGGCTACCTGCGCGAGTCGATGACGGTGGAGGGCGAGAACGGCCAGGGCAAGCAGACGAGCCGCTCGACCGTGGTGATCACGAACATCTCCTTCGGCGAGGACAAATGATGAACCGCTTTGCAACCAGGGCGCTCCTGGCGTCCGCGGTGCTGGTGGCGGCGCTCGCCGCCCGCCCCGCCGAGGCGCAGTACGCCAGCTACACCGGCACCTACTTCGTGCCCGGGCTCAACGAGAGCAGCGCCGTGTGGACCCACATGAACACCACGGGCCGCGTCGCGACCCGGGTGGATCCGGGCACCGTGCGGCTCCCCAACCAGACCACGCTGGCCACCATCGACTACCAGTCGGGCGAAGTGGCCGGGTTGGTGCGCGGCGAGCCGGCGGGCTCCACCTTCTTCTTCGTGGGCCACAGCATGGGCGGCCCCGTCTCGCGCAACATGCTGCTCAGCTCCAACCCGCAGATCAACGTCGCGCCGCGGATGGCCGGGATCGTGACGGTGGCATCGCCAAACAAGGGCGCGCCGGTGTCCGAAAAGGCGCAGCAGTACGACCCGCGCACCGCGCTCGGAACCATCGAGGGGCTGATCCACACGATCCGCATCGCCATCATCAACCCGCTGCTGGGGCTGCTGGACGCGATCCTCTCCGTGTTCGTGCGCACCAAGCTCGACGAGCAGCTTTTCAGCAAGCTCAACGACACGGCCAAGGCGCTGAGGTCGCCCGGCGCCATCGACCTGCGTCCAAGCTCGGCCACCATCCAGTGGTTGGGCAACACGGGCGACGGCTTGCCGCACGCCGCGGTGTGGGGCACCGTGCCGCAGCAGTACTCGTGGGTCCGCCTCGCCGCGAGCCGCGAGTACCAGAACCCCGAGGACCTGGTGAAGAAGGTGCGCTCCAACCGCAGCAGCCTCAAGCTGTGCGCCGCCCTCTTCTACAACATCATCATCAAGACGGGCACGGGCAAAGCGTGCCGTACGGGCGAGCGCGCCATCGGCGGCTTCGACGACCGCTGGAAGGAGTGGGTGCACTTCAGCTACGCCCGCAACTCGGCCACGGACGGGCTGCTTCCGGAGGAGACGCTCCGCTACCCGCTGGAGTACAACTCGGGGCGGCAGCTGCGGGCGAACGGCACGGAGGATCACTACTCCGTCATGTGGCGCGACCCGGGCGTGACCCGGATCGCCGACGGGATGCTCGCGGCGGGCATGCGCCCGGCCGCTCCGCCCCCGCCCCCGGAGCCGGACCCTTATTATCCCCCGGAGAACTGCGACAGCGGCACGCTCCGGCACCAGTACGAGATCTGCCACGCATATTAGGCACCATCCCTGCGGGCGGGCGGTTTGCCCGCCCGCAGGTTCTTCTTCTCATCGCGGGGACGATACCGATGAAGGTTGGCGAACGCGGCCTGCTGGCGCTGTGCATGGCGGGGATGGTGCTCGCGGGCGGGTGCCGGGCAGCCGGCGACCCCGGCGACGGGGAGCCGGTGCGCCTGCGCACGCTCTGGTACCAGGCGCAGAACGGCCACCCGCGGGTGCAGCCCGTGGCGGACGCCGAGCGCGTGTACACCGGCACCGGCAACGGGCAGGTGATCGCCCGCGACCTGGCTACCGGCGCCCCCCGCTGGGCGGCGACGGTGGGGCGCGGCGGCGTGGAGGGCGCGAACCTCCTGGTGCGCTCGGGTGTCGTGGTGGCGCCGGTGCTCTACCACACCACCGGGGTGGACGCAGCCACCGGGCGCGAGCTGTGGCGCTACCAGGCGCCGCTGGACACGGTGGGCGGCGGCCCGCCCAACCCCGGCACCGTGATCAAGGTGCGGATCGCGGCGGACGACGAGGCGGCGTACATCGCGGCGTGGGGCCCCAGCGTGGCCGCGGTGGAGCTGGCCACCGGCCGGGTGCGCTGGCAGTGGCAGCCGGAGCCGGGCACCCCGTTCCGCTTCGGCGCCGAGGGGGTCGCGCTGGACGCCGGGGAGGTCTTCCTGGTGTCGTACCACGGGCTGGACGCAAAGGGCGGGCGCTGCGAGATGTGGGTGGTGGCGCTGGAGGCCCGCACCGGCCGCCAGCTCTGGGTGACGAAGATCCCCGCGGTCGGGGGGATCTCGTGCACGGCCGGGCGGCCCGCCGTCACCACGGACCGGGTGGTGGCGATGCTCATCACCGGGGAGATGTACGGGCTGGACCGCAGAACGGGGCAGGTAGTGTGGAGCACGGCCCGCGACAGCGCGGCGTACCTCTCGGTGCTCGCCAGCCCGGTTGCGCACGACGGCGTGATCTATGCCGGCGCCGCGAACGACCACGTGAAGGCCGTGCGCGCCCGCGACGGCGCGCCAGTCTGGAGCACCCCGGTCCGCGCGCAGTTCACGAGCGACCTGCTGGTGACGGAGCGGCACGTCTACGGGGTGGATGGCCCCTTCCTCTTCGTGTTCGATCGCCGCGGCGGCAAGCTGCTCGCCCAGGTGCGGCAGCCAAAGGAGCCGGAGCTGGGCGGTCTCTTCCCCGGCACTCCCACGTACGCGGACGGCCGCGTCTTCGCCCCGGTGAACGGCGGCGTGTGGGCGTTCGAAGAACCCTGACCGGAGCTCGCCTCATGCGCATTCGATTCTGCCTGCTGGCGTTGCTGCTCGCCGCCGCCCCCGCCGCCGCCCAGAACGGGGCCGCGGACCCGCCCCCCGCGCCGCGCCGGGCACCCGCCGTCTTCACTCCGCCGCCCGTGGAGCTCCCGGGTGATTCCGCCCGTGCGCTGGTGGCGGCGGGCCACTCGGCCCTGCTCGTCGCGCGAGGCGGGAGCCGCTACAGCATCGGCCGGTACGCGGGGATCGGGACGCTGGCCGGTGCCGCGGTGGGGCTGGGGTGGGGCCTGGCTCACGAGGACGAGGACGCATTCGGGCTGAACCCGGTGCTCCCCGCCGCCATCGGCGCGGGGATCGGGTTCTTTGCGGGCTTCGTGGTGGACGTGGTGCGGGGGCGGTAGGGCGCGGGCCGCAGGCCCTCTCCCCGCTCGTCACCTCGCTGCCCCTCCCCCAAACCGCGGGGGAGGGGCGCACGCGTGCATGGGTGCGGGGTGCGTGGTGCGGCGCGGGCGATGGCACGGGCAGCCACGCGGGGCGGCCCCTACACGGTTTGGCGTGGATGGGTGAGGGTCGAAGCGGGGGCGAGGGAGGGCAGACACGCAGGTCGGCCCCTACGGGATCTGTGCGTGGGGCCAGCGGTCGGGGCAGGGGCAGAGGGCGGGCGCGATGAATCGCGCCCCTACAACATCCGCGTTGCTGGGGGCTGGAGCCGCAGGGAGATGGCCGCGATCTCCCCCCTCCCCCGCAGTTTGGGGGAGGGGGGCCGGGGGGGTGAGGGCCTGGGTGAGGGCCTCACCGCTCCGGGAACAGCGACACCTGCACGTACCTCCCCGTGTCCAGGAACCTGCGCGCGGCGTCGCGTACGTCGGTGGGGGTGAAGGTCTGGGAGAGCGGGGGGGCGGCGATGCCGGCAAGGTCCCAGCCGCCGGCGTCGTACTGCACCATCTGCGACATCCAGAAGTCGTTCTCGCGCATCTGCACCTCGCGGTCGCGGCGGTGCTGCTCGCGGACCTTGGCGAGGTCCGCCTCGGTGACGCCGTTGCGCTTCACCTCTTCCAGCTCGGCGAAGAGGGCGCTGGAAAGCTCGTCCAGCCGGTCGGGGGCGGCGCTGAAGTCCACCACGAAGCGGAACTCCGGGCGCGGCTCGCGCCGGGCCGATGCCGCCACGCCCACCCCGTACGTCCCCCCCAGCTCCTCGCGCAGGCGGTCGCGCAGGCGGATCTCCAGCGCGTCGGCCAGGGTGCGCAGGAGGGCCACGTTGCGCCGCTCCCACTCCGCCGGCCCGCTGAACACCACCTGCGTGCGCGCCTGCGGCTCCACCCCGCGCCGCACCGACTTGCGCACCACACCCTCCGGGGTGCGTACCCCCCGGTCGAGCGCCGCCTCGCGCCGGCCGGCGGAGGGGAGGCCGCCCAGGTAGCGCTCCACCAGCGGGCGGATCGAATCCGGGTTCAGCGCGCCCACCAGGTAGAAGGTGAAGTCCCCCGCGTCGGCAAAGCGGTCGCGGTACACGCCGAGGGCGCGGTCCAGCTCCAGCGAGTCCACGGCGGCGGCGGTGAGCGGGCGCGCGCGCGGGTGCCCTTGCGTGAGGGCGGAGCGCAGCGTGTCCGCGAAGGCCGCCTCCGGGCTCGCGGAGCGGTCGCGGAAGGCCTCGCGCGCACGCTCCCGGTACGCTTCCCACGCCACCGAGTCGCGCCGGGGGGCGGTGAAGTACAGGTAGACGAGCTGGAGCATCGTCTCGAGGTCGCGCGGGGCGGCGTAGCCGGAGACCGACTCGCTGAACTCGCTCACCTCCATCCCCACGCTCGCCGTCTTCCCCGCGAGGCGCTTCCCCAGGTCCACCACCGTGAAGCTCCCCACGCCGCCCACCTGCGCCGCCGCCGATGCCGTGGCGCCGTACAGGTAGTCCTCGTCCGGCAGCAGCGAGGTGCCGCCGGGGCTGCGGCCCGCCAGCGTGATCTCGTCCTCGCGGAAGTCGGTGGGCTTCAGCAGGACGCGCACGCCGTTGGAGAGCGTCCACTCCGTCACCCCCACCTCCTCGTGCATCCGCTCGCTGACCACGCGGCCGGCGACCGGAGCCCTGGGGAGGAGCGGGGCGTTGGAGAGAGCCTCGGTGTACGGCGTGAGGCGCGAGGTCGTCACCGAGTCCGCGATGGCGGCCAGGCGCGCGCTGTCTGGCCGCAGGACGCCGCTGCGCTCGGGGGCACTCACCAGCACGGCGCGGTTGGTGGGGGCCAGCCAGGTGCGGGCCCGCGCGCTCACCTCGCCGGGACGGATGCCGGGGATGAGGGCGCGCTGCAGGCGGTACTCCGTGTCCACGTCCAGCAGGGGGCCGCCGTACAGGAAGTGCCCCACGTACTGCCCCGCGTACTGCCCGGAGGTCGTCTTCTCCCGCTCCAGGTGGATCTGCTCCCACGAGCGCAGGAGCTCGGCCTTCTCGCGCGCCAGCTCGCCGGGGGTGAAGCCGAAGCGCGCGGCACGCTCCGCCTCGGCCAGCAGCCCCGCCAGCGCCCGCTCCGTTCCGCCCTCGGGGGCGCGGGCGGTGAGGAAGTAGGCGTCCAGGGGGCGCACCAGCGAGCCGCTCACGGAGGAGACGTCCAGAAAGGGAGCGCCCGGCCGCTGGGTGGCCTCGTTGAGGCGGTCGTTGAGGACGCCGTTGTACAGCATGTCCACGATGGCCTCGCGGTACTCGCGCACCAGCCGCCGCACGCGCGCGGGTGCCGTGTGCACCACCGTCACGGTGGACGAGGTCGCTTCCCTGTCCGTGGCGACGGAGTAGCGCGTGCCGGCGGAGGGGGCCACGGGGTAGGTGAGGCGGCGCGGCAGCGTCGTGTCGCTGGGGGGGATCGCGCCGAAGCGGAGGCGGATCATCGACTCCATCCGCGCCGCGTCGAAGTCGCCGACGGCCACCACGGCCATCAGCTCGGGGCGGTACCACTTGCGATGGAATGCGCGCAGCCCCGTGGCCGTCGCCCCGCGGATGCTCTCGGGGGTGCCGATGGGGAGGCGCCGCCCGTAGCGCGAGCGGCCGAAGAGGGTGCCCAGGTGCCGGTCCTGCAGCCGCTGCCCCGCCCCGCGCCCAAGCCTCCACTCCTCCACGATCACCCCGCGCTCCTGCCGCACCTCCGCCGTGTCGAAGGCGATCCCCGTCGCCCAGTCTTCCAGGATGTCGAGCCCCGTCTCCAGGAAGCGCGCGCTGTCGGTGGGAAGGGTCATCATGTACACCGTCTCGTCGAACGAGGTGTACGCGTTGATGTCCGGCCCGAAGCGCATCCCGGACTTCTCCAGGAACTCGATGATGGTGTGCCCGTGGAAGCGGCGCGTGCCGTTGAACGCCATGTGCTCCACGAAGTGCGCGTAGCCGCGCTCCGTCTCGGTCTCCAGCACCGAGCCGGCATCCACGGCCAGGCGCAGCTCGGCGCGCGCCCGCGGCTCCGCGTTGCGGCGCACGTAGTAGGTGAGGCCGTTCGACAGCTTTCCCGTCCTCACCAGCGTGTCGCTGGGGAGGCGCGCGTTGGGCGCGAAGGGGTTCTGCGGGCGGCCGAAGGGGACGCACCCGCCCAGGAGGGCGAGGGCGAAGGCCGCTGCGAGAAAGGAGTGCTTCCTCATGGAGTTGCCGCCAGGGGAATGCCGGCGGCGCGGGAGCGCTACCGGGCCAGATTAAGGTTGACGTACGCCGGGTCGCCGGTCACCTCGCGCACCAGCACGGCGCGCAGCCAGTCCGGCACCTCCACCGGGGTGTCCTCGGCGGGAAGCTCCACCTCGGCCAGCACCAGCCGCCGGTCGCGGAAGTGGTCGATCTCCCACACCAGCTCCCCATCCTTTACCGCGTAGCGCCGCTTGCGCACGCGCCGCCCCTTCGTGAGCCGCCAGAGCGCGCGGAAGATGCGCTCCGTGGTCTCCTCCTCCACCTCGATGCGCGACACGCCGGCGCCCAGCTTCACCGTGCGGAGCCATTGAGTGGCATCGGGCGTCTTCACGCGCCGCACCCGCTCCGCCAGCCGGTCGCCGGGTAGGTACCCCTGCTCTATCTGGCGCAGCTCCGCGTCCAGCCCGTCCAGCGCGGGCATCTTGCGGAGGAGGTACTTGCGCTCGATCTCGCGCGGGGGTCCCGTGCCCTCCAGCTCGTCCGCCAGCGCGCGCACCCGGCCGGGGAGGTCCGCCGCCGCGCCGTGCAGCCAGCGCTCGCGCAGCGCCGAGAAGTGCTCCGCCCGCTCCTCCGCGAGCCGGCGCTGCAGGGCGCGCGACCCCGCCTCCTCCTCGCCCTCCGCCTCCTCCACGGCCGCCGACACCTCGCACAGCAGGATGTGGGCGTCGTGCATCTCGCCCAGGAGTGCCTGGAGCCCCTTGAGCTCCTTGATCATCTCGCGCGCGCCGGGCACCAGGTCGCGCACCGGCTCCAGCAGGTAGCGGATGCGCTTGGCGGCGATGCGCGAGCGGTGCGCATCGTCCTGCCGCGACTCGTCCAGCACCCCCTCCAGCTCCAGCGCCAGCGCGTCGGCCTCGGTGCGGAGCCGCGCGGCGAGTTCGGCGCGGAACGGGGTCTCGCTGGGCGACTCGCCCGGCGTGAGCTCGGTGCAGAAGCGGCGGAGGCGGCGCGCAAGCCGCTCGTGCTCCGCCGGGAAGGCGGCAGCGGCGTTCCGCAGCTGCTCCCCCGCGGCCTCCGCCCGCTGGCGCGAGCGCTCCAGCGCGTCGCGCAGCCCCACCCTTTCCGCGCCGCGCGCCTTCTTGAGCCGCGTGGTGAGCCATTCGTTCTGCACCTGCGCGTCGCGCGCGTCGCCGGTGGCGCGGGCCAGGTCGCGCAGGGTGCGGCGGTCCCTGCCCCGCACTACGTCGCCCGGCAGGTCGCGGTAGGCGCGCAGGGTGCTCCGCAGCCTGCGCAGCGCCACGCGGAAGTCGTGGAGCGCCCCCGTCTCCGCCGGGTCGGCGAGGCGGGCGTGGGCGGCGGCCGCCTCCTCCAGCAGGCCCAGCGCGATCCAGCGGACCGCCATCTCCGCCGGGAGGTCGAGCAGCGTGGAGCGTTCGGTCACCGTGCCCGCTCCAGCTTGCGGAGCTGCCCCGGCGTCAGCGACCAGAGCAGCGTCGCGTTCCCCGCGGCGGGCGGGTCGTCGAACTCCAGGAGGCAGGCGGCCCCCTTCTTCAGCTCCACGAAGCTCTGGTGGCGCCCCGTCAGCAGCCACCCCAGCAGGCAGCCGAGCCCCGGCTCGTGCCCCACGATCGCCACCACGGCGTCCGGCCCGTGCCCGCGCAGCCAGGGGAGGAGGTCGTCCGCCCCGCGCTCGGGTGACAGCTCGGTCACGATCTCCATCGCCATCCCGCCGTACTCCCGCGCGACGATGACGGCGGTGTCGTGCGCCCGCACCAGCGGCGAGGTGGCCAGCGCGTCGATGCGGGGGACCAGCGCCCGCAGTCCGGCGGCGCCGCGCTTCATCCTCCGCTTCCCCTCCCCGGTCAGCGGGCGCTCGGCGTCGGGGTGTCCGGAAAGGGCCCAATGGTCGCGGTCTTCGGCGATGGCGTGGCGGATGATGAGGAGTTGCATGGTGGCGGCTCGGGGGACGGATCGGAACGGGTAGTCCTGAGTGCTAAGTGCTAAGTCCTGGGTATTCGCGCTCGGCTGCAGTTCAGCACTTAGCACTTAGCACTTAGCACTTAGCACTTGGCACTTAGCACCTGGCACTTCCGTTCGGTCCTCTGCAAAACCCCCGCCCCGCGCCCACGCCCCCGCCCCCCGCTTGCCCCCGCCCCGCCGCCGGTGCTACGTATACGCCTGTTCCCCGCCCCGGGGTCCCGCGTCACCCTTTCGCAGCCATCCCCACGTATGAAACGCAGAGCTTCGCTTTTTCTGACCGCGCTCTGGCTGGGCGCCGTTCCCGCCGTGGCCCAGGAGGGCCGCCGCGCGATCACGGTGGCCGACTTCGACCAGTGGCGGTCGGTGCACGGCGCCACCCTTTCGCGCGATGGGCGCTGGGCGGTGTACACCCTGGTGCCGCAGGTGGGCGACGGCGAGGTGGTGGTGCGCTCCACCGCCGGCGGGGCCGAGCATCGCCACACGCGCGGCTACGTGGGTCGCCCGCAGACCCGCGCCGGCGCCACCGGCCCAGACGCCGGCTACCAGCCCTCCCGCGCGCAGTTCTCGGCCGACGGGCGCTTCGCCGTCTTCTCGATCGAAGCCCCGCGCGCCGAGTGGGACCGCGCCCGCCGCGAGCGACGCAAGCCCGCGGACATGCCCCGGTCGTCGCTGGGGATCATGAGCCTCGCAGACGGGCGCGTGACCGTGGTGCCGCGCGTGCGGTCGTTCCGCATGGCGGAGGAGAACGGGCGCTGGCTGGCGTACCTGCTGGAGACGGACAGCACCGCGGCCCGCACTGCCCGCGACACGGCGGCGGCAGTCGCGGCGGCGGCTCCAGGGCAGGCGCCGGCGGCGGCGGCGACGCCCGGCGGCACCCCGCGCCCCGTGAGCACGGACACCGCGCGCGGCGCCAGGAAAAAGGATTATGGCTCCACCCTCGTCGTGCGCGACCTGCAGACGGGAAACGAGACGCGCATCGAGGAGGTGATGGCGTTCGCTTTCGACCGCGGCGGGCGCTGGCTGGGCTACACCGTCTCCGCGCGCGCGGGCGAGCGTGACGGCGCCTACGTGCGCGCGCTGGCGGAGGGGCGCACGCACACGCTGCTGGCCGGCGCGGGCGGCTACCGCGGCCTCACCTTCAGCGACGACGGGCGCCAGGCGGCCTTCACCACCGACCGCGACTCGCGCGACCGCGACAAGCCGCTCTCCGCCCTCTACCACGCCACCCTCGGCGGAGGCGAGCCGCGCGTGCGCCGCGTGGTGGACGCGGACCAGGTGGGCACCGGGCGCATGGTGGCCGACCGGGGCCGCATCCGCTTCACCGAGGATGGAGGGGCGGTGGTGTTCGGCGTCATCCCCGTAACCCCCGACTCCATCCCGGCCGACTCGCTGGCGGACAAGGCCGTCTTCGACCTGTGGAACTACCGCGATCCGCGCCTCCAGCCGCAGCAGCGCGTGGAAGCCGCGCGCGACCGCGACAGCGCGTGGACGGCCATCGTCCGCCCCGGCGAGCGGCCGGTCGTCATCGGCAGCGACACCCTGCGCGGCGTGCAGCTCTCCGACGACGGGCGCGTCGCCATCGCGAGCGATGAGATGCGCTATGGCGTGCAGGCGATGTGGGGCGAGGGCGGCGCGGACGTGTACGCCACCGACACCCGCACCGGCGTGCGCCGCCCCGTGGCCACGCGCATCCCCTTCGACCCGCAGCTCTCCCCCGGCGGCCGCTTCGTCCTCTTCTTCGACCGCGACCGCCGCTGGCACTCCTTCGACGTCGCCACCGGGCGCACCGCGGACCTCACGGGGCGGCTGGGCGTGCGCTTCGACCAGGAAACGTGGGACACCCCCTCCGATCCCGCGCCCTGGGGCGTCGCCGGGTGGACGCAGGGCGACCGCTCGGTGCTCGTCTACGACCGCTACGACGTGTGGGAGCTGGACCCCGCCGGCCGCCGCCCCGCCCGCGTGGTGACGGACTCCGCAGGGCGCCGCGGCAAGATGGTCTTCCGCTGGGTGGACCTGGACCCCGAGGAGCGCTCCATCGACCCGCGCCAGCCGCTGCTGCTGCGCGTCTTCAACGATGACACCAAGGCCAGCGGCTACTTCCGCGACCGGCTGGGCTCTAACGCCGCGCCCGTGCGGCTGGTGATGGAGGACCGGCAGCTCGGCACCCCCAGCAAGGCCCGTGAAGCCGACGTGTACCTGTGGACCAGGCAGACCGTCCGCGAGTTTCCGGACGTGTGGGTGAGCGGCGCCACCTTTGCCGACGCGCGGCGGATGAGCGAGGCCAACCCGCAGCAGTCGCGCTACCGCTGGCCCAGCGTGGAGCTTGTGAGCTGGCGCTCCGAGGACGGCGCCGACCTCCAGGGGCTCCTCTACAAGCCGGAAGGGTTCGATCCGTCGAAGAAGTACCCGATGGTGGTCTACTTCTACGAGTCGCTATCGGACAACCTGCACCAGTACCGGATGGACGTGCCGCGCAACACCATCCAGCCCACGCTGTACGCGTCGAACGACTACCTGGTGTTCATGCCGGACATCCACTACACCACCGGCTACCCGGGCCAGAGCGCCATGCGCTCCATCGTCCCCGGCGTGCGCTCGCTCATCGGGCGCGGCTTCGTGGATTCGGCCAAGGTGGCGATCCAGGGGCAGTCGTGGGGCGGCTACCAGGTGGCGTACATGATCACCCGCACCCCCATGTTCCGCGCGGCGATGGCGGGGGCGCCGGTGGCCAACATGACGAGCGCGTACGGCGGCATCCGCTGGCAGAGCGGCCTGGCGCGCGCCTTCCAGTACGAGCGCGGGCAGAGCCGCATCGGCGCCACGCCGTGGCAGAACCGGGATCTGTACATCGAGAACTCCCCGCTCTTTGCCGCGGACCGCATCCAGACGCCGCTGATGATCATGCACAACGACAACGACGGCGCGGTGCCCTGGTACCAGGGGATCGAGATGTTCGTCGCCCTGCGGCGGCTGGGGAAGGAGGTGTACCTGATCAACTACAACGGCGACGAGCACAACCCCACCAAGCGCGCCAACCAGGTGGACCTCGCGATCCGGATGATGCAGTTCTTCGATCACCACCTCAAGGGCCGCCCGCAGCCGGACTGGATGCGCCAGGGCGTCCCCTTCCTGAACAAGGGGCGTGACCAGGTGCTCCCGACCGCCGAGGTGCCGCAGCCCGGCACTCAGCCTGCCGCCACGGGCGCGACGAGTACGACACAGCCCTGACCACGCTCTCCTCCGTCCCCCTCATCTCTCTCGCCACCCTCCGCCGCCTACCGGCGGCACTCCTCCTGGCCTGGGCCGCCCCCTCGCGGCCCAGGCGTCCGTCGCGGGGCGCGCGGTCGATGCGGCGGCGCTGACGCCGCTCGCGGGCGTGCAGGTCCGCATGTGTTCGCTGAAGCTGGCTAACCGCACGTCGGTTGGGCGCCTGGCGAGTGGGTCCGTACCGCTCAGCTCTGGGTCTCGCACCACGTTCCTGCGTTTAGAATTACCACGCGGCACCCTCCTCCACAGCTCCCAAACGGCGAGTGGAAGGATGCAGCGCAGGCGAACGGCCGGCGCGGCTTGGCGAATACGCCCTCGCGAGCGGCAGGGCAACTGACGAGCTGTGCCACCCGATCCGGCCTGGTTCTCTCCGCGACTCCACGCTTGCTCCTGCGGCTCAGGAAGCTAGCGGGCGCACATCTATGGTCCGCAGGCTGCGAGCCTCTGCCACCTGAAGTGTATGCCTGGCTCGGGCTGGACGCGTGGGCGCCGAGCATAGCTATACGCTCTTTTGTAGACGAACCTTGACGCGGAGCGCGCGGTAAGATAACTGTCTCTGAAGTGTATTCTCCCCCTACGCACACCCAGGTTCGCGCCTCTCGTAGACCCTGACTCCGGAGCCAGCTGTAGGAGCCCGGATAAACCCACTTTACGCTCGATGAGCCATGAAGGTGGTGAAAACGGCAATCCTACCCAGGGTGACCTGAGGCTCCATACGGGCGCCGTCCGCAGGTACATAGCGAAGTCCCACCTCTTGCAACGGATTCTACGATGCACAGCCAACGCGGCTCAATGCTGGCACGTACCTATCTCCTCGTAGTCGCCGTCTCCACGATGGCGGCTTGTGACCGTTCCGGAAGCCCTCTCGCTCCGCCCGACCGGGGCCCCGAGGGGACGGTGGTGAGAGATGGTGGCCGCCCCGCGACTTTTCGCAGGACACCGCTGACGCGGGAGCAGGCGCGTCAGAAGAGGATCGTACACGCGAGAGCTGCGCTCGCCCATGCGCGGGCCGGAGCCACCGTCCGTATCAGCGACGGTCGGGAGCTTTCTGGAGCGGACGCGGTCCTATACTTGGAGCGTACGTTGCACGCGCTCGAGTCGGGCTCGTCTCCGCTTTCAGTCCTACGCGTCGCGGATTCGTCCGCTGGGATCACATCGATGGCGGCGGATGACGGCGGGTATGTCTATGGCCAGACAATGCTGCACGGAAGCATGGATGTGTCATGGGTCTGGGCGTGGACAAACGGAATGCAAGCGGACGGGGTCGCGGTCGAGGGACATATGGCGGTAGGTCTCAGGTCCACGATCGGGGGCAGTTGGAAATCGGAATCGGTATATTACGGAGAGTCGGCGATGGGGGATGAAGTGAGTATCAGCGCGGAGATCAGGTGGGATTACACCTGGCAGCATGAATACACTAGCTCCTACTCCGATCACTTCGCGCATTACGGCTCGTTCATGGCGTGGACCAACTCACAGGCGAGCCGCTGATGCAAGAGCGGTCAAACTTCAAGGTCGCACGCAACGCTATGGCGGCACTTTCCGCCACCGCGCTCCTCTGCGGGATGGTGGCGGCACGTGCGATCTCACAGTCGCACGCGGACCGCGCATGCCCCGAGAGCGGCGTCCGGTGGACGGAGCCGGTCACGCGCGCGGGCGTGAACTTCGCCTGGCCGGAACTGGCCCTGGGGCAGGAAGCCGCGTACGCGTTCGCCTTTGTCAGGGCGGGGGCGCCGGGTGCATCCCGCGGCATCGCCGCGCTGCAGCGTGGCACGGAGGAGTTGGGGATGCCTCCCGGGGCGATTGATTTCTACGATCCCGTGCTGGCCGTGGATCGCGCCGGCACGCTGCACGCCGTCTGGGGGGAGCACGCGGCCGGGCCAGCCCGTAATCCGAATCCGTCTGGCTTGCCGCGAATGGCGGACCTAACCCGGCTCGGCCGCATCCTACATGCGGAGCGCCGGAATGGACGCTGGAGCGACGCACGGGTCGTATACCGCGCGCCAGCCATAAGCTGGCATCGCGCGCTGCTCACCCGTCTGGAGCTGGACGGGGGTGGGAATCTGCACGTCGCCTTCATCACCAGACCGTCGTCCGGTATGAACATGCTCGTCCACCTTCGCCGCGGCCCGGACGGCTGGCGAACGACGGAGTGGGTGGCGGCCCGGCCCCGCGGTGCCGGTACTGGACCGGTGAGCGACACGATGATCCCCATGAGCGGAGGTACATACCCCAGCATTGCGGCGGGGGAGGGACGCCGCACCTACCTCGCGTTCGCCAGCCCCGCTTTCCCGATCTCCGGCGGCTCGAAATTTGGCGGTGATACGAACAGCCTGTGGGTGCGGCGATCCGACGACGCGGGATTGACGTGGGGCGGGCCCGTGCTCGTGCACCGTTCGGGAAACGTGGGAGGGTACGAGCCGAAGGTCGTCGCGACCGGCGGCGATACGGTCCATCTGATCTGGCGGACGCAGGTGGACCAACGGTTCGGGCGAGATGAGATCCGGCACGCCATCTCGACGGACGGGGGGGTGACATGGGCGAGTCCGATTCAGGTTCGGCTGCCGGGGCCGTATCCCGTCCGTCACCTGCGGGTGGTGGCAACTACGAAGGGTGAGCTCTACATCGCGTTCGGGCATCAGCCAGCGAACCTCCCCGATTCGGTGAAATCGAAACCCGGCCCTGTCAACGATCAGATCTTCTACGCCCATTGGCGTCCGTTCGGCTGGTCTGTGCCCCAGCCGCTCCGGCCCGAGCTGCATGTGCACCCCTTCGATCTCCGCATCGATGGGGCCGACCGTCTTCACCTGCTGTGGGCCTTCCAGGCCTCAGCCAATTCGCCGCGGCGCCTCCAGAGCTACGCTGTGGGCTCGCCGTGTGCGTCTTAGGCTAAACTAAACAGTCCCCCCCAAGATGCCGAGGCGCCCAGTGTGGGGAACCATGATGCCACCGGGGACTTACGTATCGTACGGGTGCGGACGTCGTCAGGGTACGCGCTCTGGGTGCTCCCCGCCGCCGTGCCGCAGCCGGGCGCCCCGGCGACATCCACCGGCGCGACGACGACCGCGTCGCAGCCCTGACCCTCGCCCCACCATGCCCCTCCGCTCCATCCGCCGGCTGACGGCGGCGCTCGTCCTTGCCTGGGCCGCGCCCGCCGCGGCCCAGGTCCCGGACACGGCATCCGTCGTAGGGCGCGCCGTCGACGCGGCGACGCTGGCGCCGCTCGTGGGGGTGCAGGTCCGCATGGCGTCGCTGAAGCGCACCGCGGTCAGCGACTCGAACGGCGTGTTCAGGATCGGCGGCCTGCCGCTGGGCGACCACCCCACGATGGTGACCCGCCTGGGCTACCGCGCCTCGGTGGCCGTCTGGCGAGTGGGTCCGGAAGGATTGGAGCTGGAGGTGCCGCTCACCGCGGAGCCGCTGATGCTGGAGGCGATCCGGGTGCAGTCGCGCCGGTTCGAGCGGCGGATCCGCTCCAGCGGGTCCACCGTGCGCGGCTTCGGCGACGAGGAGCTCCTGTTGAGCGCGGCCCCCGACGCCGGCGAGTTCGTCCGCACCAGGATGGGGCTGGTGATGACCACGTGCGGCAGCCTTTCCAGCGGGGGCGCGCAGGAGTGCGTGCGCGTCCGCGGCGCGCCGGTGCGCCCGTGCGTCATCGTGGACGAGCGCCCCGCGTTCGGCGGGCTGACGGAGCTCGGATTGTACCGGCCGCAGGATCTCTTTCGCGTGGACGTTCTCGCGGGGGGCGCGGTCATCCAGGTGTATACCACGCAGTACGTCCAGCGGATGAGCCAGCGGAGGTGGACGCCCATGTCGCCCGACAACCTTGCCCGGATCGCCTGCGGGGGGGGCGGCCGCTGACTGCTTTGGCTCACGCGGAGACGCGGAGGAGGTGGCGGAGTTTTCTGCGTTCTCCGCGCCTCCGCGTGAGACCCGCTGTTCGGAAGCTGGAGGGTGGCTGAATTTCGGGCAGCCACACATTGCCGCCGTATCGCTCGCCTTTTTGTCCGCCTCACGCTCCCTCGTCCAGAATCCGCACGCCGCACCCTCCTCCGCCGCTCCGGCTCCGCGGCACCTAACTAGCCCACCCGCATCACCTTACGCGACCCACTCCGTGCGGCACCGCTTTCGCCCTGGCGGCAGGCGGGTGTGCCCCCGGCGGGCGCCCCGCTCTCACTCCGCGGGATGGTATCGATGAAAACGATGATCGGATCGGTGCGGGCCAACGGCGGCGGCTTCGCCAGGTACGCCGTCGCGAGCGGCGGTTGAGGGGGATCATCATGAGCCTCGACTTTGAGCCTATCGCGGTAGCGGAGGCCCGGCGGTTCGCGGAGGCGCGCCACTGGCAGGCGGTGCAGCGCGTGCTGGGGCCGCTGCGCACCTCGCTGCACGCGGAGCCCGAGGCCCTCCTCCTACTGGCCGAAGCGCTCTTTCGCCTGGATGACCGCCCCGCCGCGCTCGCCCACGCCGACGACGCGCTGCGGGAGCTCCGCGCGCGCGGCGACCATGCGGGCGCGCTGCGGGCGCAGAACCTTGCGGGGGTGATCCTGCTGGAGATGGGCGCGCTGGACGAGGCCCGCATTCGCCTGGAAGACGCGCTGGAGACCGCCGCGGGCGAGGGGATGGACAAGGTGCGCGCCGACGCCGCCACCAACCTCGGTGTGCTGCACGACATGCGGGAGCAGCCCGGGAGGGCCGCCGAGTGGTACCGGATCGCGCGCGCTCTCTATCACCAGCTGGGCGACGCGCTGGGCGAGGCGCGCATCCTCCACAACCTGGGGATCGCGCAGCAGGCGCTGAAGTCGTGGGACGAGGCGGACCGCTGCTTCGCCACCGCCGCCGGCCTCGCGCAATCCGCGGGGGAGCAGCAGCTCTTCGCATTCGCGGTGGTCGCCCGCGGCGAGGTGGCGCTGATGCGCGGCGACCTGGCCGCCGCCGAGCGGTTCGCGCGCCAGGCCCTCCTCCGCTTCGACTGCCACAGCACCCTGTACGGCCACGCCGAGGTGCGCAAGCTCCTGGGGATGGTGGCGTGGGCCCGCGGCGACCTCCCCGCCGCCCGCTGCGAGCTGGACAGTGCGGTCACCCTCTGCGAGATGAGCTACGCCCCCCTGGTGGACGCCGAGGTGCGCGTGGAGCGCGGCCGCTTCCGCCTGGAGACGGGCGACCCAGACGCCGCGCGCGAGGACCTGGAAGCCGCCGCCCGCGCCTTCGACGCCCTCCGCGCCCCCCGCCGCGCGCAGGCCGTCCGCTCGCTCCTCTGCGCATCGCCATCGCGCGAGCACGCACGCGTGGCGTAAAGCCGTACATCGAATGTTTGCTTGCGGCGGGGCTTGACCGGGCGCACACTAGTCGGGTTCCCCGTTGCCCTCTTTGCGCCCCCCTAGAGAGAAGGTCCCATGCTACCGGACGCCTACGCCCGCGTGCTCCGCGGCTCTTTCCGCCTGGCTCCCTTGTTCCTCCTGCTCGCGCTCCCGTCCGTCGCCGCAGGACAGTCGCCGGGCGGGCGAGCGCCGGCCGCGCCCCCGGCCGGCGATCCGTGCGCCGTGCTGAACTCGGGGGGAACGGTGTTCGACGCCAGCGAGTGTGCCGAGCTCGCCGCCACCGGGATGGTGGCGCGCCCGACTGGATGGACGATCCTGGCGGGGAGGAGCTACGCCTGGAAGATCGTCACCGCCGTGGCCACCGGCACGGATACGTCGGGCCGCACACGGACGGTTCACGGGACGTTCTCGGACGGGTCGACGGCTGACCGCTCCGCGCGCGGCGGCATGCCGGTGGCGCTCGTGCGGGCGAGCGACCGCGCCGTGCTGGCGCGTGCGACGACCGCGGCCGACGGGAGCTTCCGGCTCGCGATCCCCGCCGGTGCCCGCGGGGAGCTTCGGCTGGTGGGATTCCCCTGGGTCGGCACCGCGCCCCCGGCCGAGACGGTGGTGTGCAACGGCGCGGGCGACTGCTTCGACTACTGCACCCTCCCCTCGATGCCGAGCACGCTGTCGCCCATGTGCGTCGAGGACCCCGGAATCGCGCTCCTCGCGGTAAGCGCGCCGCCGGGGCCCCCTCCCACCGCCACGCGCCGGGTCCGTGAACTGACCAGGGACACCGCCGTAGCGTCCCGCCCGGCACCGCAGTCACGGCGCCCGTGAACGAGTGGACTCGGTATACCCTGAAAAGACGAGCCACAGAGACAACCTTTCCGCTGTTCTCTCTGTGGCTCTGTGTCTCTGTGTGAGGCCCTTTCCTTCGGCTACTCTCCGTCCGCGGCCTCCGCCCACACTTCGGCGGCGCCGTCGGGGCCGTAGACGACGGTGACGTGCCAGGGGCGGCAGCAGACCTGGCAGTCTTCCACGTACCCCTGGCGCGTGCCGCTGCCGGGGTCGAGCGCGATCTCCACCGGCTCGCCGCAGTACGGGCACTGCACGGTGGCGCTGGTGTCCGCCACGCCGTCGCCCAGGGGGAAGTCGGCCTCGAGGTCGTCGTCCCAGGGCGCCGGATCTTCGGAGATGAAGATCATCCGCCCGCCACCCGCCGGCACCACGCGGCGAGCCGCTCCAGCTCGTGGTCGCCGAAGCCGGCCAGCAGCTCGGCCTCGGCGGCCTCGCGCGCGCGGACGGCGGCGGCGTAGCGGGCCCGGCCCTCGGCGGTGACCTCCGCGCGGACGCTGCGGCGGTCCGCCGGATCGGGGACGCGCCGCACCAGGAGCTCCGCCTCCAGCCGGTCCACCAGCTGGGTGACGTTGGACTTCACGCAGCAGAGCCGCTCCGCCAGCTGTCCCAGCGGGATCGGCTCGTCCGCCTCCACCAGGGTGTGCAGCGCGCCCATCTTGGCGAGCGAGAGCCCCATCGGCTCCACGCTGCGCTCCAGCCGCGCCTCCACCTCGCCACCCGCGCGGAGGAGGGCCGCCAGTACCTCGCGCACACGCGGGACGCACAGAGCTCCGGTTTCGTTCATACCTGAACTTCGCACGCCCTCCTCGCCGCCGTCAAGCCGCCCGCGCTTGCGTCCAGATCGTGCCGCGCCTACCTATCCGCCACCGACCGCGCGCCCAAGGAGCCCATGAGCCAGAGCTGGACGGTGGACAGCATCGAGGAGGGGATCGCGGCCGTGCACGAGGAGAACGGACGGCTGCTCCACGTCCCCGCATGGCTCCTCCCCAACGGCACGCGCGAAGGCGACGTCGTGGTCATCGAGCGCGAGCCGGGGTCGGGCTCCGTCACCCTCCGTCTGCGCATCGACCGCGCGGCCACGGAGCGCGCGCTGGCCGCATCGCGCGATCAGCTCGCGCGGCTGCGGCAGGGGGATTCGGGTGGGGATATACAGATGTAACTACAGGGAATAGGGATCAGGGAATAGGGAATAGGAACGGCGATCGGATCAGCCATTCCCCATTCCCGATTCCCCATTCCCCAGTCAGTTCCCCGTCACCGCCCGGTACGCGTTGATCACCCCGTATCCCTGCTCCGAGTGCCGGTTCGGATAGTACTGCGCGGTCTGGGTCAGGCGCTGGCGCAGGCCGTCGCGGGTGAGGCCGGGGGTGCGCGACCAGACCAGCGCGGCGACCGAGCCCACGATCGCGGTGGCGTTCGAGCTGCCGCCCATCCCCACCACGTCGGCCGTGTACTGGCCGGTGCTGGGGACGTCCAGGTACGCCGTCAGCTCCACGTCCGCGCCACGATGGATGCCGCAGGGGACGCCGCCGCCCGGGTACGTCACGCCCGTCACCGCCACCACCTCCGGCATGTCCGCCGGGAAGACGACGTTGCTGTCCAGGATGCCGTCGCCGCATCCGCTGGTGCCCGCCGCGCCGAAGAAGAGGATCGGGTAGTTGTAGTGCCAGTACTCGATCTCGTCGGAAACCTGCCAGTACCAGTTCAGCGACTCCCACGCCATCACCACGATGCGCGCGCCGTTCTCCGCGGCGGTGCGCACGCTGTACTTGGCGTCGCTGCTGGAGACGGTGGCCACGCCGTCCGCCTGGCGCACGCTCACGAAGTTGGAACGGTAAGCGATGCCGCCCACGCTGCGCCCGTCGCGCGGCGCGGCGATGATGCCGGCCATGCGCGTGCCGTGGCCGCAGGTGTCATACACGCTCGCCATCGACGACACCTTGAGGAGCTTCAGCGTGCGCCCGGCGCTCTCACCCGTGGCGAAGGTGCTGGTGAACTGCCCCTGGCCCGACGAGATCCCCGTGTCCGTGAGGCCGATGGTGACGCCCGCGCCGCTGCTCAGCGTCCAGGCATCGGGGATGCGCATTGCGGTGAGCTTCTGCGAGTACATGTCGCCCGACGCGGTGTACTGCCGGTCGCCGGTCCACGCGCTTCCCCATCCGCACCCGCCCACCCCCGCGAACTCGGGGAGACCGTCCTCCACCATCGTCGGCTCCACGTAGTCGACGAACGGCAGGCGGCGCAGGGCGGCCAGCGCCCCGGGTCCGTCCAGCTTCACCTCCATGGACGGGAGGAGGTCGTCCGTGCGCACCAGCGTCACGCCCGGCTGCGAGGCCACGGCCGCGCGCCCCTGCGACCACTCGCTGCGCCCCACCAGCACCCGCCCGCGCCACACGCCGCGCACCGCCCCCGGCGACTTGAGCCCCACCGCCGCGTTCCCACCCGCGGCGGAGATGGCGGCCCAGAGCTGCTCGTCGGTGCGCTCCACCCAGGTGCCGGGGCGCTCCTGCGCGCGGGTGGGGATCGGCTGCCCCGCCCGCGACACGGCCGGCGCCACCGGATCAGGCGACGCGGGATCGTCGGAGCAGGCGGCCAGCGCCACCAGCGCGGCGAGGGCGAAGGGTACGGTGGTACGCGGAGCGTGCATGAAGCGTCCTCTTATGCTGCGATGAAGAAATGCGGCCGTGACCCGGGGCGGGCGCGGCCTGCGGAGGAGGTAAACAGATGGCGCTAAACGATATACAAGGTTTTGCCGGGATGCAACCCTCCGGGCGCGTCCGGCGCGTCCTTTGCACCGCCACGCAGGGCTGCGCCGCGGCCGACCGTCCGGCTGCCCCGCGATCCGCCGGCATCCACAGGAGCCCGTGTTGACCCGGTCATTCTCCCTGCGCCCGTACGCCGCCGTCCTCTTCCTGGCCGCCGCCTGCGCCCCCGGCGCTGGTACGCCAGCGACCAGTCCGGAGCCGCGCCCCGAGGCCGCGCCCGCCGCGCTGGAATACGTGCCGCTCACGCCCGGCCTCCCGCCGATCCAGCGCGTGGAGGCCCCGCTCGCGATCCGCGTGATCCAGCCGGGCAACAACGTCATCCGTCCGAGCCGGGACTCGGCCTTCATCTACGGCTCAGTTGGGACGGGCGGCGCGGCGCTGACCATCAACGGGACGCTGGTGCCGGTGGCACCCAACGGCGCGTTCATCGCCTACCTCCCCGTGCCGGCGAGCGCGTGGGAGCTGCGCGCCTCCAAGAACGGGCAGACGGCCAGCCACACCCTCACCTACCGGCCCGAGCCCACGCCCGACTTCGAGGGGATGGGGGGCGTGCCGCAGGTCTTCGCAACGCCACTTGCGGCGCGGGTGAGCGGCGGGCAGGACACGCTGGCGACGGGATCTGAGGTGTTCGCGCGCGCCACGCCCTCGGGCCCGTACCGCTGGTTCTTTCCGCGGGGCACCCGCCTGTCGCTGACGGAGCACCGCGGTGGCCAGTATCGCGTGCAGCTCGACCCATCGACCGTCGCCTGGATCGAGGCGAGCAGCGTGACGGTGGCCGACACCAGCGCGGCGCCGATAGCCGCGGTCGCGCTGGGCGCCATCGCCGTGAGCCCCGCCGAGCGCTGGGTGGACGTCCGCATCCCGGCGCAGCGTGCGCCGTTCCTGGTGGAGCCCGGCGAGCGCGAGTGGACGGTGACGCTGTACGGCGTGACCGCGCAGGCGGCCAACGCCGTGCAGAACGACGCGATGCTGACCGGCGTGGCGCAGGACGCGGCGGGCCCGTCCACGGCGCGGGTGCGCCTGTCGCTGGCCCGCGCGCCGTGGGGATACAAGGCGTTCTACGCGGCGGATGGGGCGCTCGTCCTGCGCCTCCGCCGACGCCCGGCGATCGACGCGGCCAACCCGCTGCGGGGGCGGCGCATCGTGATCGACCCGGGACACCCGCCCGCGGGCGCCACCGGCCCCACCGGCCTGTTCGAGGGCGACGCCAACCTCGCGATCTCCCTGCCGCTGGCCGAAAAGCTGCGCGCCGCCGGCGCCGAGGTGATCCTGACGCGCACCGGGCGCGAAGCCCCGTTCTCCACGACCACGGCCGAAGACCTGCGCGGCCGGGTGGCGCTGGCGGTGCGGAGCGACGCGGAGATCCTGGTGTCGGTGCACAACAACGCCTTCGGCGAGGCCCAGAACCCGTTCCGCGCCTATCACACGGCGGTGTACCACTTCCAGCCTTTTGGCCGCTCGCTGGCGCAGGCGCTGGCGGACAACATCGTCGGCGTGACGCTCCTTCCCAACCGTGGCGCGCTGCGCGAGAACCTGGCGCTGGTGCGCCCCACCTGGCTCCCCTCCGCCCTCACCGAGTCGCTCTTCATGCCGATCCCGGAAGAGGAGAACGCCCTGCGCGACCCGGGCTTCCTCGACCGGCTGGCGGCGGCGCACGTGCGCGGCATCGAGGCGTTCTTTCGAGCCGAGGCGCGGTAGGAGGAAAAGCCTCACACAGAGAACACAGAGACGACGGAAAGCCGCGGAGAACCTCATTCTGTTCTTTCCGGTACGCTCTGTGTCTCTGTGTGAGCCCCGCTGTTCCAACGCACTCACGCAATAACGCACTCACGCACTTGATTTGATGAAAGCGATCGTCATCACCCGCCCCGGCGGCCCGGAGGTGCTGGTGCAGGAAGACCGGCCGGTGCCCGATCCGGGGCCGGGCGAGATCCGGGTGCGGGTGCACGCCTCCGCGCTGAACCGCGCCGACCTCCTGCAGCGCCGCGGCATGTACCCCGCCCCTCCCGGCGCGCCCGCCGACGTCCCGGGGCTGGAGTACGCCGGCGAGGTGGACGCGGTTGGGCAGGGCGCGGGTCTTTGGGCCGTGGGGAACCGGGTGATGGGGATCGTGGGCGGCGGCGGGCACTCCGAGTATGTGGTGGTGCACGAGCGCGAGGCGATCCGCATCCCGCAGAACCTTGGGTTCGAGGAGGCTGCCGCCATCCCGGAAGCCTTTCTCACCTCCTACGATGCCCTCTTCCGCCAGCTCGACGTCAAGGTGGGGGAGCGGGTGCTGATCCACGCCGTCGGGAGCGGCGTGGGCACCGCGGCGCTGCAGCTGGCGCGCGCGGCGGGGGCGGAGGTGCTCGGCACGTCGCGCTCGGCCGCCAAGCTGGAGCGCGCCCGCGAGCTGGGGCTGGAGACGGGGATCGACACCAGCAAGGAGGACCTGGCCGAGGCGGTCAACCAGGCCACGTACGGGGGCGGGGTCCACGCGCTGCTGGACCTCGTCGGCGGAAAGCTGCTGGAGGCGTCGCTGCGGGTGCTCGCGCTGCGCGGCCGGGCGGTCGTCGTGGGGACCACCGCCGGCGCCAAGGCGGAGATCGACCTGGGGCTCCTCCTGCGGCGCCGCATCCACATCTTCGGCACCGTGCTGCGCAGCCGCCCGCTGGAGGAGAAGATCGCCCTGGCGCGCGAGTTCTCCGGCGCCGTGCTCCCGCTCGTCTCCTCCGCCCGCATCCGCCCGGTCATCGACACGGTGTACCCCTTTGCCGACATCCGCAAAGCCCACGAACGCATGGAGGCGAACGACACCTTCGGGAAGATCGTGCTGACGTGGTGATGGCGGCGCGGGGCGCCGGGGGCGGGGCGGATGCGCCGGGGACGGCGCGCCGGGGGATGAATCCCCCGGCTGGAACGACGGGAAGGCGGCTGAAGCCGGCTCGAGAACCCCGGCATCGGAGTGGAGGCTGACGCAACGGGGAGATGCATGCGTACGCCCCTCCCCCAGGTAGTTATTGGGGGAGGGGCCGCGAGGTGACGAGCGGGGGAGGGGGCCACCCCTTGCGCCCGCCGCCCTGCGCGCCATCTTCCCCGCCGCCGGACCAACGACCTTTCGAGCGCCCCGGCGGACGAGATCCGCGGGGCGCTCTTATCACGGAATAGAGGAGATGGACGTGGAACAGAGAATCAGGCCGGTCGAGATCTACATGCAGGGGCCCGCCCCGGACATCGAGGTGCCGCGGCCGGTGCGGCTGTCGCAGGTGACGTTCGCGGACCTGGCGGAGCCGCAGAGCCAGAACGTGGCGGGGACGCTGTTCGGCGGGGTGCTGCTGGGGTTCATCGACCGCGCGGCGGCGTTCTGCGCCATGAAGCACGCCGGACGTCCCGTGGTCACCAAGAGCATGGACAGCGTGGAGTTCAACGAGCCCATCTACATCGGCGAGCTGGTGATCGCGCATGCGTCCGTGAACTTCGCGGGGCGCACCAGCATGGAGATCGGGGTCAAGGTGCTGGCCCAGAACCCCGTCACGGGCCAGGAGCGCCACACCAACACCTGCTACGCCACCTTCGTGGCCCTGGACGAGCGCGGCCGCCCCACGCCGGTGCCCCCGGTGCTGCCGGAGACGGAGGAGGAACGGCTCCGCTTCGAAGCCGCGCAGCTCCGGCGGGAGGAGCGGCTGGCAAGGAGCCGGAGGAAGCAGAAAAAGCAGGGATGAGGGATGAGGGATGGGGGATGGGGGATGAATCAAACGCGCTGTTCCTGATCCCTAATCCCTGCCGTTGGGAACCAACCTCCGCCAGCACGGTACTCTCCATTGACGGCCGTGGAGGCGCCCGCTACGTTTTGCGCCCCCTGAGCCGGCCACCTACTTCTTGCACACGCCCGGATGACTTTTCCGTTCGCCCCACGGCCCGAGAGCCGCTCCGGAGCATGCCGGGAGCGGGGGCGTGGCGCGTCGGCAGGGCGGTGCGCGGGGGCGCGGCGGCGGAGTTAGGAGGCGGAAGCGGCGGCACGCCGCGGCACCTCTCAACCCCCGCCCGGCCGCAGCCCAGCGCCGGGCGGTTCGTTTTGCTCCGGGCAGAGCTTTTGCAGGGTCCACAACGTTTGGCACAGCCACAGAAAACGGCTCCGGAACGAGCGCAAGCTACGGATCGAGATATGGCGACAGCGCGGAAAGGCACCACCACCACACCAAGGCGGCGGAAGAAGGGCGGCGGGTCCGAAGCGGGTTTCGGTGTCGCCAACGAGGACCAGTCCAGCCTGGACCAGTACCTCAAGGAGGTCAGCACCCACCCGCTGCTCACGTCGCCCCAGGAGATCGAGCTGGGGCGCCGCGCGCGGCTGGGCGACGAGGACGCCGTCAACGAACTGGTGCGGGCCAACCTGCGCTTCGTGATCTCGGTGGCCAAGAAGTACCAGAACCGCGGCGTCTCCCTCTCGGACCTGATCCAGGAGGGGAACGTCGGCCTGGTGACGGCCGCGCGCAAGTTCGACCCGGACCAGGGGGTGAAGTTCATCTCCTACGCCGTGTGGTGGATCCGCCAGGCGATCCTTTCGGCGCTGGCCAACCAGGGCCGCTCGGTGCGCGTGCCGCTCAACCGCGCGTCGGACCTGGCCAAGATCTTCCGCGAGCGCGTGCGGCTGAAGCAGGAGCTGCGCCGCGATCCGTCGCCGCAGGAGCTCAGCGAGGCTACCGGCCTGTCGCCGGAGATCGTGGAGAGCCTGCAGACGCTGAACGCCGCCGAGATCCGCCTGGACGCCCCCATCGGCGACTCGGACGACAGCCAGCTGATGGATCGCTTCATCGCCGACGAGGCGATCATGACGGAGGACGAGGTGGAGGAGCGCCTCCTCTCCGAGCGGATCGACCGGGCGCTGAACACCCTTCAGCCGCGCGACGCCAAGGTGCTGAAGCTGTACTTCGGCCTGGAGGGCGGGCGCGAGCACACGCTGGAGGAGATCGGCGACATCCTGGGCGTGACCCGCGAGCGCATCCGCCAGCTCCGCGACCGCGCCCTCAAGCGCCTGCGCGAGGGCGAGATGGGCGAGGCGCTGGCCTCGTTCGCGGCCGCGTAACGATGGCTGGCCGTGGCATGCAGGCGCGCCGTACCCGGGTTCCGGGTGCGGCGCGCCGTCTTTGCGGAGGCCTCACACAGAGAACACAGAGACGACTTCGAGGCACAGAGTGGCGACGCTGACCGGAACGGTGCTCCGCGCGCAAGGCGGAGTGTACGAGGTCGAAACCTCGGAGGGAACGGTGGAGGCGTCGCTGCGCGGACGGCTCAAGCGCGAGGAGCGCACCGGCGACAAGGTGGCGGTGGGCGACGTGGTGGAGCTGGGGCACGGCTCCGGCTCGGGCGCGGAGGCGTGGACCATCGAAAGCGTCCACGACCGCCGCAGCGTCCTCGCCCGCCGCGCGCCCGGAAAGGCGCCGCGCGCCAAGGTGATCGTCGCCAACGTGGACCAGGTGCTGATCGTCTTCGCGGCAGCCAACCCAGCGCCGCACCTGCGCATGCTCGACCGCTTCCTGGTGATCGCCGAGGCGGCGGAGCTGCGCCCGCTGATCGTCGTCAACAAGACGGACGTGGAGGGGGAGGAGGCCGCGCGCGCTCTTTTCGCCCCGTACGAGCGCGCGGGCTACCGCATCATCTACACAGCCGCCAAGCAGGGTGTGGGCGTCGAGGCGTTGCGCGAGGCGATCTGCGGGCAGGTGTCCGCGCTCGCCGGGCCGTCGGGCGTGGGAAAGAGCAGCCTCCTCAACGTGGTGCAGCCGGGGCTGGGCCTGCGCGTCGCCACGGTGAGCGAGGCGGTGAACAAGGGGCGCCACACCACCGTCACCGCGCAGCTCATCCCCCTGAAGTGCGGCGGCTACGTGGCCGACACGCCGGGGCTGCGCGAGGTGGGGCTGTGGGAGATCGACACGGACCAGCTCCACTTCTACTTCCCCGAGTTCGAGCCTCTCATCGGCGAATGCCGCTACAGCTCGTCGTGCACGCACATCCACGAGCCCGGCTGCGCAATCCGCACCGCCGTGGACGCGGGCGACATCCACTTCGGCCGCTACGACAGCTACCGCCGCATGATGCTGGGCGAAGACGACGAGTACTGAAACGAAGCCTCACACAGAGGGCACGGAGTGGCACTGAAAGCCGCGGAGAACTTCCTCTCCGCGGCTCTTCCGTACCGCCGTGTTTTCTGAATCAGGAGTGTAGCAGTTGATCACGAACTTTTGATGTGACGCAGCCGCGCGAATGCTCGTCAAGGGGTGAATCAGCGGGGCGGCGGTGCCGTCCCCGATCCGGCTCCCGACAATGGCACACCCGCCGCGAGGCGGGGCCGCAAAGCCAGGAGTCTCCCGCCAGGGTGGGAGATCGTCCGGCCGCCAAAGGTGACGCGTCAGGGAAGCAAGCCGCCGGGCTCACCCGGCACAGTGCAGTCACATCCGTGGAGATCAGCGATGTTCAAAGGCACCCGTTTCCTCCTTCCCCTCCTTGCCGCGGCGGCGCTCGGCGCCTGCGACGGCGGCACGGACAGCGGCAGCAGCCGCGTCAGCATCCGGCTGGTGGACGCGCCGGGCGACTTCAAGGAAGTGAAGGTTCAGATCAGCGAGCTGTACCTGCAGCGCGAGTCGGATGCCGACTCCACGGCCGGCCGCCTCACGCTGGCGACCGACACCTCGACCTACTTCGACCTGCTGACGCTGGTGGGCGGCGCCGGGGCGGACCTGGTCAGGGACGCCGTGATCCCCGCGGGCACCTACTCGCAGCTCCGCGTGCGCGTGGGTGACGCGTACGTGGTGACGCGCGACGGCCGGGTGTATGCTACGCCGGGCGCCCGCCTCCCCGCCGGCATGACCGCCACGGGAACCATCAACCTGACCAGCGGAAAGTCGCGCGCGAGCGGCTACAAGATCCGCTTCCCCAGCCCCGGCCTCACGGTGGACGGCGACAGCAGGATCGTGGCGCTGGACTTCGACGTGGCGCGCTCGTTCGGGCACGTGGCCGGCAAGAGCGGGCAGCTCATCCTGAACCCGCAGTTCACCGTCACCCAGGTGCAGCTCTCGGGCGGCATCAGCGGGCTGGTGACCCCGGCCGCGGGCGTGACCTTCCCGGCCTGCGGCGGCGCGGCCACGGACGTGACGCACTTCACCGCGACCGCCACCGGCCCGACGACGCTCTCGGCCAAGGCGCAGGCGGACGCGCGCTACAAGATGGCCTACGTCACCCCGGGCACCTACGCGATGGGCGTCGCCCCGGTGGGCTACGCGAACGGCGACTCGCTGATGATCGCCGCCACCCCGAGCGTGCCCAACGCTACCCTGGCCTCGGGCCAGAACGTGGTGGTGGACTACAGCGTCACCGGCATCACCTGCAAGGTCAAGCCGGCCTGAGCAAGAGCGTCACACAGAGAACACGGAGGGCACTGAAAGACGCAGAGAACTTCTCTTGCACTTCTTTCAGTGCCCTCCGTGTCTCCGTGTGAGGCTTTTACGATGCCGGCCTCACGCCCAGGCCTCGGTCGCGCGCCCGGCGCCCGCCTCGAGCGCAGCCGCATCGTACAGCGGAAGGCGTACGATGAAAGTGGAGCCGGCGCCCGGCGTGGACTCGACCTCAAGCCGCCCGCCGTGCCCCTCCACGATCTCGCGGCAGATGGCGAGCCCCAGCCCCATCCCCTTCCCCTTGCTGGACACGAACGGCTGAAAGATCTGGTCCAGCTTCTCCGCCTCGATTCCCGGTCCGTTGTCCGCCACGCGCACCTCCGCCGATCCCGCCGCGGATTCTACGCGCAGGGTGAGGCGGCGGTCGTCCTGGTCCTGCATCGCCTCGCAGGCGTTGCGCACCAGGTTCTCGAACACCTGCCGCAGGTAGTACGGATCGGCGAAGACCACCGCCTCGCCCAGCACGCCGGCTTCCACGCGGATGCTGGGGTCGCGCTCCTGCTGCCGCGCGAGCTGGGCGATGATCTCGTGCAGCGGCACCGGCTGGCGGCTGAGGGCGCGCCGCGCGCCGCTGGCGTACACCGAGAGCTCGTCCAGCATGCTCACCAGCCGCTGGCTCTCGGAGACGATGGCCTCGCACACCTCGCGGCGGCCGGCGGCGTCGCTCACGATGCGCTCGTCCTGCAGGATGTCGGCGTTCAGGACGACGGTCTGCAGCGGGTTCTTGATCTGGTGCAGGATGCGCGCGGTCGCGGTGCCGATGGCGGCGACCTTCTCCTCCTCCGCCCGCCGGCGGTCGCTGCGCCGCAGCAGCGTGACGATGACCGCCGCGGTGAACACCACCACGCTCACCACCACCACCACGCTCACGCCGAACATGATGCGCGTGTCCGGGCAGGGGAGCGGCGCGGTCTGGGCCAGCAGGACCATCATGGAGGGTTCACGCGGAAGGTGTTGGCATGACGCCGGGAAAAGCGTCCCGGAAAGGATGTCTTACTCTTCGTCGAGAAGGGTGGAGACGACGAAGGAGATGGTCTCGGCGCGCTCGCCGGGGATCACGGTTTCCACGATGATGCGGCGGACCACGCGGCGCTCGTCGTGCAGCGTCAGCCCGAAGCTCAGCCCCAGCTCCGCCGAGTCGACCTGCGTGTGCACCCTGGGCCCGGGGGGGTGCGCCGGCCGCTCCGGGTTGCGGAGGAGCGTCTTGGTGGACTGGCGGCCGTTGTCCAGGTCGCACGTCACCTTCACCTGGCGGAGCCAGTCCGGCTGGTAGCCGATGCGGTAGCGGCGGCCGTGCTGGTCCTCCCCTTCCCCTTCGCGGTTGTGGCGTGCCATCGGCGGGGCTCCGGGGTGCGGCGTGGTGGGCCGCGTCGGGCCCGGCCCCGCACCGAATCTCCCCCGGTGCGTAAGGGTTTGTCAAGAATCGAAGTGTGGGGAAGCGGTTAGGGCGGGGGGAAGTGCGGTAGTGCGTTAGTGCGTAGACACAGGGTTCCAAGAGCGAAGAGTCGGGACCAAAGGGCCAGGAGCGAATGAAATTCGCCGCTGGAACCACCAAAGTCCGCCTTCGCGGACTGCACGGGAACCGGCACGCCCCCATCTGTCATCCTGAGAGACGCGCTTGGCCGCCCTCAGGAAACCGGAGCCGGTACGAACGCGAGCACAAAGAACACGACGCACGCCCACCCCGCCACGCGCTGGCGGCGGGTGAGGGGAAGGCGTGGGTCGAGCACGGGCGGGTGCGACAGGCGGCCGCGGCCGATCAGGAGGATGAGCACGGCCCAGAACCACCATCCGGGCCACCACCACCCCTGCACCAGCAACGACGCGAAGAAGAGCGTCGCCACGGCGAGCTGCCGCCGGGCCCCGAGGAGGGCGTACACGATGTGGCCGCCGTCGAGCTGGGCGACGGGGAGGAGGTTCATCGCGGTGAAGAAGAGCCCCACCCACCCCGCCACCGCCATCGGGTGTAGGATCAGCACCTCCGCGCCCGGCGCGAAGACGGCGCGCAGGGCCATCCACAGCAGCGAGTCGCCCAGCTGCAGCGGAACGCCCAGGAAGGGGAAGAGGTTGCGGCCCGGCAGGCCGGGGAGCAGGGCGGCCGGGCGGCTCAGCGCGATCCCGACTGCGGCCACCGGCAGCGCGAGGACCAGCCCCGCCAGCGGACCCGCCGCGCCGACGTCCATCAGCATCCGGCGGTGCAGCATGGGGGAGCGCAGGCGGATGAAGGCGCCCAGCGTACCGATCAGGCTGATGATGAAGGGCGCGGGGATGAAGTACGGCGGCGAGGCGTCCAGGTTGTGACGCCGCGCCGCGACGTAGTGGCCCATTTCGTGCCCGAGCAGCACGCCCATCAACGGGATAGAAAAGAGGAGTCCGGGAAGGAGCGCGGCGGCGTATAACCTGGTGGGCACGGGGAGCGCCACGCCGAGCACCACCCGCTCCGCCAGCCCCAGCGGATCGTGGCCGGCGATCAGCGCGCCGGAAACGGTGGCGCTGAAGAGAGCCGCCAGCAGCAGGACGGCGTGCAGAAGCCACCGCTCGCGGCGCGGCGGGCGGGTGCGGACCTCCAGGGCGATCTCCCAGGCGTCGCCGGCGGGCGAGGCCCAGTGCGACCCGGGCCAGCCCTCCAGCATGCGGCGCACGGCTGGACCGTCCGGGGCCACACCGGGTAGTAGGAGGCCGAAGACGACCTCGCGGTCGCCGATCCGCACCACCCGGACGGACGCGAAGAGCTCCGTCAGAGGTGTAAACGGCACACTTGACCGTGGAAATAGCGGGCGTTAGGTTGGGGCCACTGACCCCCATAGACCATCAGGCAAGCCTCGGGCGCACTCCGCCCTCTTCCTGGCTCCCCGCACAGACCCCTCAGAAGACCATCCAGCGGATCGGGCGGGATCGCACCCCCTGACCCGCGGGACGCGCTGACGCATCCGGAGACCCACGTGGACATCACTACCATAAAATCCAAGAGCATCGCCGAGCTGCACGAGATGGCCGAAGGCCTGAACATCTCGAACTACTCGGGGCTCCGCAAGCAGGACCTTATCTACCGCATCGAGCAGAACCTGCTGGACTCCGAGGTCGTGCTGCGCGGCGAGGGCGTGCTGGAGGTTCTCCCGGAGGGGTACGGCTTCCTCCGCTCGCAGGACTGGAACTACCTGTACGGGCCGGACGACATCTACGTCTCGCCCAGCCAGATCAAGCGCTTCGACCTGCGCACCGGCGACACGGTGCTGGGGCAGGTGCGCCCGCCCAAGGAGGGCGAGCGGTACCTGGCGCTGCTCAAGGTGGAGCGCGTCAACGGCGACGAGCCGGACAAGGCGAAGCACCGCATCGCCTTCGACAACCTGCGCCCCCGCTACCCGGACCAGCGCGTCAAGCTGGAAGCGCCCTCGGCCGACCTGTCGATGCGCGTGATGGACCTGATCGCGCCGCTGGGCAAGGGGCAGCGCGGGCTGATCGTGGCGCCGCCCAAGGCCGGCAAGACGATCCTGATGCAGAAGATGGCCAACGCCATCACCGAGAACCACCCCGAGGTGCACCTCATCGTGCTGCTCATCGACGAGCGGCCCGAGGAGGTGACGGACATGCAGGAGAACGTCCGCGCCGAGGTGATCTCGTCCACCTTCGACGAGCCGGCCGACCGGCACACGCAGGTGGCGGAGATGGTGCTGGAGAAGGCCAAGCGCCTGGTGGAGCACGGCCGCGACGTGGTGATCCTCCTGGACTCCATCACCCGCCTGGCCCGCGCCTACAACGTGACGGTGCCGCACTCCGGTAAGATCCTCTCCGGCGGTGTGGACGCCAACGCGCTGCACAAGCCGAAGCGATTCTTCGGCGCGGCGCGGAACATCGAGGAGGGCGGCTCGCTCACCATCGTCGCCACGGCGCTGGTGGAGACGGGGAGCCGGATGGACGAGGTGATCTTTGAGGAGTTCAAGGGGACCGGCAACATGGAGCTGGTGCTCGACCGCCACATCGCGGACAAGCGCATCTTCCCGGCGATCGACATCAACCGCTCGGGCACGCGCCGCGAAGACCTCCTCCTCAGCGAGCTGGAGCTCACGCGCGTCTACCTGCTGCGCAACTTCCTCTCGGACATGGCCCCGGCCGAGTCGATCGACTTCCTCCTCACGCGGATGAAGAAGACCAAGGCCAACAAGGACTTCCTGGACTCGATGGCGCGCGGCTGAGGCGTCGTTTTTTCCGCGGGTGCGAGAGGGGGCCGGCTTTCCACACGGAGAGCCGGCCCTCTGTCATTACCGCGGGGTCGCGAAAAGTCTCACACAGAGGGCGCAGAGGGAACTACAAGACGCAGAGAAAACCTCCTGCCGTTCTCGCCGTACCCTCTGTGTCTCCGTGTGGGGCGCCGTTTCAGTACTGGAGGGTGGCCGAGAAGAAAGGGATCACCTCGGAGGCGAAGCGGGGACGGAGGCCGCTGACGTGGTCGCCGGGATAGGGCTGCAAGGTGTGGCGGATGCCGGCGGAGTCCAGCGCGGCGGAAAGCTCGCGCAGGTTGGGGAGGATGTGGGTGAAGGCGTCCGAGGTGCCCACGTCGAAGCGGATGCCGCGCAGCCGGCGCAGGCCATCGGCGTTCGCGCGCACCAGCGATGACGGTGTGAGGCCGGTCCAGCGGGAGTAGGCGGGCTCGTTGCGCATCATCAAGACGCCGTCCGCGTCGTGCCGAAAGGGGAGATCGACGAAGAGCGGCGCGCGCTCCGCTGCCGGCGTGAGGGCGGTGGCGAGGCCCAGGATCAGGCGCGCCTGGAAGCTGGCCGCACCCACCGCATCGCGGTCGGTGAGGGAAAGGGCGGCGGGCCAGAAGGGGGCTAGGTCGTCCATCATGCGCGGGCCGAAGCAGCACGGTGACGCGGCGTACACCGCGCCGAAGACGTCCGGGTGGCGCGCCGCCAGGGTCAGCGCGCCGTAGCCGCCCATCGAGTGCCCCTCGATCCCGCGAGATGCGGCGCGAGGAAGGGTGCGGTAACGAAGGTCCATGTGCGCTACCAGGTCGCGCGCCACGAAGTCCTCCCAGCTCCCCGCTACGGGCGAGTTGCTGTAGAAGGCGCCGCCGTACGCGTTTCGAGCATCAGGGACCACCACGATCATGGCACGCGCGCGCCCCGCCGCGACCAGCGAGTCCATCAGCACCCGGATGGGCACCCGACCCGTCTCGAACGCCTGGAGCGGCGCGTCGAAGCCGTGCAGCACGTAGAGCGTGGGGTAGCGGCGGTTTCCCGTGCTGTAGCCGGGCGGCAGGTACACCAGCGCCTCGCGCCGCGCCGGGTCGCCCAGCCGGTTCCCCGCCAGCGAGGGCGCGTCCACGGTGTCGCGGACGAGCTGCCCGGCGGAGGTGCGGGTTCCCGTCGTGGCGCATGCGGCGAGGGCCAGGGCCGCCAGGAGGAGGCGGGCGCGGAGGAGGGTCTTCATGGGCCGGGTGTCACACGCGGGCCGCGTGGGCGTTGATGGGGAGCGGCGGTCGCGGTGCCCGCCGCATTCGACCACTCCAGGAGGTCAGGCAATGAGGCGTCTGCTCGTGTGTGCGCTGGTGCTCGCGGCGGGGTGCCGCGATGGGACTTCCGCGGATGCCATCGTGGTGGAAGGCCGTCTCTCGCTGGGATTCGAGACGGCCTCCTTCCGCCCCTGCCAGTCGATGGAGAACTGGCTCCCCATCATGACGCAGAAGATGCGCGCGCGCTACGACTCGGCGGCCGGGGCGCCGTACGCGAACGTGTTCGCGCGCCTCCGCGGCGGGCTGGGGCCGCGCGGCCGCTACGGGCACAACCAGGCCAACGACCACGAGTTCCGCGTCATCGAGGTGCTGGAGCTGCGGAGGACCACGGAGCGCGACTGCCCCAACACCCGCTAGGCGTGGAGGATCGGCCCCGTGTAGATGGACGGGGTCACCAGCTCCCCGCGCTCGATCACCTGGCGGTCCCAGGGGAAGACGATGAGCGCCGGGGTCTCCAGGGCAAAGAAGTCGGGGCGGTAGCCGCCGGGGCGCACGAAGGAGGTGGCGGTGCGCACCTCCGCCGCGCCCACCTCCCGCACGGCGGCGAGGGCCAGCCGCAGCGTGTCGCCGCTGGTGGTGAGCTCGTCCACGATCAGCACGCGCCGCCCGCGCGCGCGCGGCGGCGCCGAGGAGAGGACCGACGGCGCGGGACGGGCGACCGCGCTGCCGTCGCGCCGCGAGATCTTCATCGACTCGAACTCCACCTGCAGGATCCCCGCGACGGTCGCGGCGGGGATCACTCCCGCCGTGGCAATGCCGATCACCAGGTCTGGTTCGTACTCGTGCGCCACACGGATGGCCAGGGCGCGGCAGAGCTCGCCGAACAGCTCCCACGAGAGCTCCAGCGTGTCCGACGCGCCACCGCCGCCGTCGTCGCCAGTGCGGGGGAACGGAATCGGCTGAACCATGCGACCTCCCTGTGTGTGCGAATGTAAGGCGCCATCACGCTACAAGTTTCGTTCCCCGCACCAGAGGCGCGCGCCTTTCGGCCGACACTCCCCAACACCACGTGCCCTGCCTGCTCAGTGCGATGGTGATGGAGATGCGCGCGCGGTGTGCGCCGGACTTTGCGCGGGCGGGTGTGCCGGGGTAGTTTTGCCGCCCGCGTTCACCGCCACCGAGCCGCCGATGCCCGCACCGCCCGACCTCCGCGCCCGCGCCGATGCCCGCTTCGAGAGCGCCCTGCAGCAGGCCGGCGCCCGCGACCCCCGCGAGTTTTACCGCAAGCAGATGGTGGCGCTCAGGGACGCGAATCCCGAAGCCTTTCGCCGGGCGCGCGCCTACTTCGAGGAGCAGCTGATCCCCGCGGTGGCCTCTGAGGATTCGGACCCGCGCGCGGAGTGGCTGGAGTACGGCCGCGTCCTCGCGACGCTGGCCGCGAAAGGGCGCACCGTCCAGATCGACCCCACGGGCCGCGCCTCCGAATACGCGCGCCCCGTCCCCCCGGACCACCTCGTCCTCCACCTCCCTGACGCACCCTCGCAACCCGCGATCATCGTCGGCATCCCCGCCAAGCTCTCCCCCGCCCAGAAGGCGACCCACGACCTGCTGGTGAAGCAGTCTATGGGGTCGTAGCTGTGCAAGATCCGCCGGGCCGTGCGTCCCAGAGAGTATCGCAGCCGCTTCCCCTGCCTCTGGATTCCGCCATGACCCGCGCCGCCCTGTTCGTGCCTGCCCTGCTCCTCGCCGCCTGCTCCGTGACCGCCTCGCGCCACACCGTCTACGCCAACGCGCCGGCGCCGGCGGACGCGCTGGAGTGCGTGGAGCGGAGCGCTCGTGCCCTGGGGTACGCCGCCACGTCGGAGGGCCTCCCGCTGAACCAGATTCGGCTGGAGCGGGACGTCACCGGACCGCTCAACGAGACGCGGCGCACCTGGCTGCAGATCGACGCGGTGGTGGATGAAGCACGCACCCTGCGCCTCTTTGGGGAGCGGTGGGAGCGGGAGATGCTGGGGAACGTGCGCGGGAGCAAGCGCACGCCCGGTACGACGGTGCGGAGCGAGGTGCTCTCCATCGCGGAGAGCTGCGGAGGGCGGGCGGCGGAGCAGGGCGGGGTCGCCGGGGGATGAAATGAATCCCCCGGCTGGAACGACGGGAAGGCGGCTCGTGCAACGCGGAAATCGACCCGGAGTCCACGAGTGCTTGCATCCGCCACACGGCGCCCGCAAGTTGGACGGATCTTGGACACCCGTCCGAGAACGACCACGAAGAGCAGGCTGATTTGCAAGCGCTGATCATCATCGGGCACGGGTCGCACCTGAATGCGGAGTCGAGCGCGCCGGTATACCGCCACGCGGAGGCCATCCGGCGCACCGGGGCCTTCGACGAGGTGCGCGAGTGCTTCTGGAAGGAAGAGCCCTCCATGCGCGAGGTGTTCGACCTCGTGGAGTCGGAGGACGTGTACGTCGTTCCCCTCTTCATCTCCGAAGGGTACTTCACCGAGGAGGTGATCCCGCGCGAGCTGGGGCTGGACGGCCCGGCGCCCTCGGTCACGCGGAAGCTGGGGAAGACGATCCGCTACTGCGGGCCGGTGGGGACGCATCCGTCGATGTCGGCCATGATCCTGCGGCGCGCGGAGGAGAGCGCCGGGATGGACGATGCGGAGGCGCGGCGGGCGGGGCTGATCATCATCGGCCACGGCACGGAGCGGAACAGCAACTCCGCCGAGGCCATCTACCGCGTGACCCGCGAGGCGGAGGCGGCCGGCGTCTTCGGCGAGGTGAAGACCGGGTTCCTCGACCAGCCGCCCGAGGTCGGCGAGGTGCTGGAGGAGATGGGCGGGCGCGACGTGGTGCTGGTCCCATTCTTCGTGGCCGAGGGGTGGCACACGCAGGAGACCATCCCCGACGACCTGGGGATCAACCGCCCGGCGGTGAGCCCGGTGACGGAGAGGGATGGGCGCGCCATCTTCTACGCGGCGCCGGTCGGGACCTTCCCCGAGGTGGCGGAGATCGTGCTGCAGCGCGCCCGCGAGGCCGGCGCGGACGTCCCCGAGGGGATCCTGGCACACGAGGACGCACGTGTCTGACCGCCCGGAGGAGCGCGGCGCGCACGCACCGGGCGGGATCGCGGAGGCGCGGGCGGCGCTGGCGGTGTGGGTGGACGATGCCGGGCCGGAGGGGCGCGCATTCCTCCAGGCGCTGATCCGCGCGACGGGCGGCGGGCAGTACGAGATCCGCCATCAACGCGACGCCGGCTTTCCGCTGGACGCGCTGGTGGTCTCGCGCGATCCGTTCGCGGCGCGCACCATCGCGCAGGTGACGGACGACGGGGAGCATCGGCCGCTCAAGACGTCGCCGAACCTTCGCGGGGGGTGGGCGCTGGTGGAGCTGGACGAGCGCGCGCTCTGGACCGCGCTCGACTACCTGTATCCCGCTTGCGCGCTGCACTGGCACGCGGGGCGCACGGGCACCCTGCGCGTGACGCACTGGCGCGAGACGGCGGCGCGGCAGACCGGAATGTACGGTGCCGTCAAGCTGCTGGAGACGGACGCCGTGCGGAACACCGTGCGCGCGTGCTGCGGCGACGCCGTGTGCCTGCGCCGCGTGGCGTGGCAGGTAGATGAGGCGACGCCGCTGGAGATGGCCGACGAAGGCCCGCCGCACGGCGACGCGCTGGTCCCCTGCCCCGAGGCGTGCTCGATGTTCGTCTCCTTTGCGCGGCAGGTGCTCAAGGTGGAGCGCGCGCCTCGCCGCCCCGTCGAGGGCCTGGTGCCGTTGGCGGCGGAGGAGACGAACCAGCTCCGCGCGCTGGTGGCCGCCGCCGCATCTGGCACGCTGGGCGGCGTGCGCGAGGGCGAGTTCGACGACCCGCTCAACCCGCGCCGCATCCGCTACCTCGCCGCCCGCCTCGCCGCCGCCGCAGCTCCCGCGGACGAGGGCGAGCTGCCGTGCGAGGGGTGCCCGCGCAAGGTGCCATGCGCGGGGTGCCCGATGGTGGCCCTCACCCCCCCGACCCCCCTCTCCCGATAACAGGAGAGGCTGGCGCCTCTGTTATCGGGAGAGGGGGGAGTGCTCGCCGCCTTTCGTGACCTGGTGCGCCGCCCGATGTGAGGGCGAAGGGTGGGCGCGATGAATCGCGCCCCTACAACAAACCGCCCCCTCTCCCGTTATCGGGAGAGGGGCAGCGAGGAACGAGCGGGCCCCCGCGCCACTTCAAAACTCACCATCCACGCGCGCCGCATATGCCCGAGATCACGACCGCACTGACCCGCACCCGCTTCGAGCTGCGCCCGCGCGACGGCGGGCCGCCCGTGCGCGGCGACCTCCGCGTGCAGGAGGGGAGTAAGCCGCAGAGTGCGGTGGTGATCTGCCATGGGTTCAAGGGGTTCCGCGAGTGGGGTTTCTTTCCGGCCGTGGCGCGTTCGCTGGCGGCGGCGGGGCACGCGGTGGTGTCGTTCGACTTCTCGCACAACGGGGTGGGGGCAGACGGGGTGGACTTCAGCGCCCTCGATCTCTTTGCGCAGCAGACGCACAGCCGCAACGTCGACGAGATCCGCATGGTGCTGGAGGCGGTGCGCGGGAAGGGCCTGCTGCCGAAGCGTCCCAAGCACGTGGGGCTGCTGGGGCACTCGCGGGGCGGCGGTGAGGCGGTGCTGGCCGCGGCGGAGGACGGGCGCGTCGATGCGCTGGTCACGTGGAACGCCATCGCCACCGTGCACCGCTGGACGGACGAGCAGCTCGGGCGCTGGCGGCACGGCGAGCCGGTGGAGATCACCAACGCGCGCACGGGGCAGGCGATGCCCGTGGGCCCCGCCTATCTGCGCGACCTGGAGGAGAACACGGAGCGGCTGGACATCCGGCGTGCGGCGGCCCGGCTCACCCTGCCCTGGCTGATCGTGCACGGCGAGGCGGACACGTCGGTGACGCCGGACGACGCGCGGACGTTGTGGGACATGGCGGGGGAGAACGCGGAGCTCCTGCTGATTGAGGACGCGGACCACACCTTCGGCGCGAAGCACCCGTACCAGGGCGCTACCGATGCGCTGCGCACGGCGTCGGAGGCCACGCTGGAATGGTTCGACACTCACCTGAAGTGATTTTCGAACGATCGTTCGAGTGCGTATGGACAACCCCGGTCGCGGGGGTTATCGTATCGCTCCAAGACACCGGAGCCAGGCCCGACCCTGACCAAACCCGTTGGAGAGAGCGCATATGCCGTACGTGATCGCGGAGCCCTGCATCGGCACCAAGGACGCAAGCTGCGTCGAGGTGTGCCCGGTCGACTGCATCTACGAGGCGGACGACCAGTACTACATCAACCCCGACGAGTGCATCGACTGCGGCGCCTGCGAGCCCGAGTGCCCCGTCCAGGCCATCTTCCCGGACACGGACGTGCCGCCGGAGTGGTCGGAGTACATCGAGAAGAACGCAACGTTGTCGGCGAAGTAGAGGGGGAAGGGAGTTCTCTGAGGCTTGCAGTTTCCTCCGTGTTCTCTGTGTGATGCTTTTTTTGTTGACGAAGGGGCGCTTCTCTTGAGGCGCCCCTTCGTTCGTGTTACCGGTGCGTGTTGCGGCGTCCGTACACCATGTCGGCGTAGCCGTTGTCCGGGTTGCGGCCGCGCTTCAGGAGGCGGTCCACGGTGCCGGGGCCGCGGTTGTAGGCCAGCAGCGCCAGCTTCTGGTTGCCGTCGTACTTCTCGATCAGGTCGGCGAGGTACTTGAAGCCGATGTTCAGGTTCGTCTCCGTGTCGCGCAGGTCGCTGCGCGTGGTGCCGGGCTTCAGCCAGCGTGCCGTCGCCGGCATCAGCTGCGTGAGGCCGATGGCGCCCACGTGGCTCGTCGCGCTCGTCTTGAACCCGCTCTCCGTCTTCACCAGCCCGAACGCCACTTCCGGCTTGATCCCGTTCTCGACGGCGGCTTCGTGGATCTGAAGCGCCAGCCTGTCCGACACCTTGAAGCCGCTCTTGCGGTACTTCTCGGCCAGCTTCTGCGCCTCGGCCACCGTCTCGTCCTCGCGGGCGTCCTCGTTCACCGCCAGGTCGGCCAGCTTCGAGAGGCGCTTGTGCTCCACCACCTTCACCGGGGTGATGGCCTCGTGAAGGGCCTGCTGCATCGTGACCGGCTTCGCCGGCTCCGGCGCCCTGTCGCGGCCCAGGATCACCGCGCCCTCCGCCATCGCTCCCAGAACCAGGAGAAGCTGCACCGGGCGCGAAGTAAGGAGCGCGCGGGTATCGTTGCGAAAACGCGAACGCGGGGTACGGCTCGTTTCGCTGTTCTTCATAACGATTGTCTCCTGATTGGACGTTGCGAAGCGCGCGATCGTCTGTGTCGCTGCGATGCACTCGGCGTTTTTCTTATGCCTAATTATAACCCCTGCTTGGGTTTAGGTCAACCCCGCGCACGCGTTTGGCCGTAATCCGCTGAGAAATTCACCCACATTACCGAGGCCAGTCCGGAACTTGTCTGCTAGATACCCTACCTGCTATGTCTCGGGAATGTTCAATGACAACATACCCATTGTGGAAAAACATCTTCATCTGTTCACATTGCACACAGAAAGGGGGCCGCTCCCCTGCCGGAGCGGCCCCTTCAACTGATTTCTGCGTTCCCGCGGGTGACCGGGTTACAGGCCCGCGTTGCGGAGCTGCTCCAGGTCGATGGCCGGCGGGGAAGGCTCGGCGCGCCGCTCGCGAAGCCGGTCCGGCTCGTCCTGACGCTGGATCACGACCGCGAAGCTGGCCACGAGGGCCGCGACCGCCACAAGACTGACGCCCAAGGTGCGAATAAGCGCCTCCCAGCTAGGAGTGGAGACGCATGATCCGCTGCGCCTGCGGTCTCGTTCGATGCCGAACGGGCGTTCGAATCCAAGAACGCCCCTCCACGTCTGTTTCTGACAACGACAGTGTACCGGAACGGCTTGCCTGCCACAGGAGCGGCGCCCATCTTGCCCCCCGCCGCCCCCACACCCGTATAGCAGAGACCCGATGAGCGATGCGCAGCGGTTCGCGGACCCCGAAGGCAGGTTCGACCTGGTGATCCCCCGGGGCTGGTCCGCCGCGCCCGACGAGGAGGACGGCGGCGTGGAGGTGTGGCGCGAGGACGGCGTGGGGACGCTCCACCTGATCGCCTTCGAGGCCTCCGCGGACGAGTTTCCCGATCCTGCCGAGGAGCTGTACGCCTTCCTGGAAGAGCGCAGCGTGGAGCTGGAGGAGGACGAGGTGGAGGACGTGCCGCTGGAGGACGGAAGCGAGCTCGCGCTGTGCGAGTTCACGAGCGAGGACGAGGACGACGGCGAGTCGCTCTTCTGGATGGTGGGCGTGGCGACGACGCCGGGGGTGATCTGCTTCGCAACCTACTTCTGCCCGGCGGGGGAGGAGGAGAAGGAGCGCGATACCGTGCGCCTGGCCCTCACCACGCTCCGGCTGCTGGACCCGGACTGACGAGGGGCGCCGCGCCGGCGCCCCGTCTCACCACTACACGTACGAAGGAAAACCGCTTCATGCCGCTTCAGATTGGCGATCAGGCACCCGACGTGACCCTTCCGGCGCACGACAACCAGCAGGTGTCGCTGGGCAGCCTCTACGGCGGCCAGGCGACGGTGGTGGTCTTCTTTCCGCTCGCGTTCACCAGCACCTGTACCGAGGAGCTGTGCACCTTTCGCGACGACCTGGCCGTGTACAACGGGCTGGGCGCGCAGGTGGCGGCCATCAGCGTGGACTCGCCCTACGTGCTGGACCGCTTCCGCAAGGAGCTCGGCGCGGACTACCTCTTCCTCTCCGACTTCAACCGCGAGGCGAGCCGGGCGTTCGGGGTGCTGCGCGAGGCGCCCGTCGGACCGGGGCTGCGCGACGTGTCCGACCGTTCCGTGTTCGTGGTGAACCCGGACCGTACGGTGCGCTACGTGTGGCACAGCAGCAATCCCAGCCTGCTGCCGCCCTTTGACGAGATCCGCGAGGCGCTGGCCGCGTGAACGGCGGTTTCACACAGAGACGCGGAGGGGAACGGAAAGAAGGGGAGGCGAGGGTGTGCATCTGGACGGGGCTGGGGCGTTCTTCTGGTGCCGTTTGCCTGTCGAACCCTCTTCCGGGAGCCGCCCATGCGCCTGAAGCTTGTTCTGCTGTGCATCGCCCTGATGTCCATCGCTGGATGCTCGCGCGATACCACCGCGGCCCAGGGTGAGTCAGACTACCAGTACGACTTCCAGAAGATCTGTTTCTGCGGAAGCCAGGTGACCGCGCCGGTGACGATCCACGTGCGTGGCGGCAAGGTCGCGCGCGTCTACAAGCGCCCGGGCGGGGAGGACGTCACGAGCCTGCCGAACGCGCAGTGGCCGACCATCGAGGACCTCGTGCGAATCGAGGAGGCGCGCCGAAATGGCGAGAAGAACCTGATCGTGCGCTACGACGCGGAGCTCGGCTACCCGACTTACATCGAGATCGGGACGATCGCGAACGATGCAGGGGTCGTGTACACCGCCGAGAACCTGCGGTACCTCCGCTAGGGAAGAGCGTGCAAGTGCCGGGCGCTGGGGCGTTCTTTACACGCCCTTCGCCCTTCCACCCCTTCCGGGAGACGCCCATGCGCCTGAAGCTTCGTCTGCTGTGCATCGCTCTGCTGGCCGTCGCGGGGTGCTCCGACAGCCCCCTCGAGCCGTGGGAGAAGAAGCAGTACACGTACGATTTCCAGATGTTGTGCCGCTGCGGTTCGCCTCTCACGACGCCGGTAAGTATCCACGTGCGCGACGGCCGGGTGGCGCTCGTGCTCACCAGACCGGGACCACAGGGGGTAGCCGTCCCGGTCGACGGACCCTTTCCGACCATCCAGGACCTCATCCGGGAGATCGCCAGGGCGCGCGTGAGGGGCCAGAAGGTCACCGTGCGCTACGACGAGGAGCTCGGCTACCCCACCTTCATCGCGTTCGGCGCGTTCGGGAACGACGAGGGCCACGTCTACACGCTCGGGAACCTGCAAACCGAATTCTTTGAGAGGTAGCGAGAAGCCGAAACGGCCGGCGGGCGCGTGGATGCGCTCGCCGGCCGTTTTCTTTTCTGGGTAAAGACCCGTCAGCGCACCGCTTCGAGGATGGCTTCCATCTCGTGCGGGCTGTAGCGGTACGCCTCGTTGCAGAAGTGGCAGACCACCTCGGTGTACGGCTCCTCTTCCTCCTCGATGAGGCGCCGCACCTCGTCCTGCCCCAGGCTCACGATGGCGGATTCGAAGCGTTCGCGCGAGCAGGGGCAGTGGAAGCGGATCGGCTGGCTGTCGCCCAGCGTGTAGCCCTCGGGGAAGATCCGCTCCAGGATCTGCTCGGGGGTGGCGCCCTCGCGCAGCAGCCGGGTGGGATGCGGAAGGGCCGCGATCCGCTCCTCGATGGCCGCGATCTCCTTCTCCGACAGGCCGGGGAGGAGCTGGATCATGTAGCCGCCGGCCACCACGCTGGCGTCCTGCTGCGTGAACACCCCCACGCCAACCGCCGAAGGGGTCTGCTCGCTCTGCGCCAGGTAGAACGTGAGGTCGTCTCCGATCTCGCCCGAGACGAGCGCCACCGTGCCCTGGTACGAGTCCTTCATCCCCAGGTGCTTGGTGACGGAGAGGAAGCCGGTGGACCCCACCACGCCGGCCACGTTCAGCTTCTCGCCGGCGCTCTCCGCGTCCGCGTGGGGGTTGCCCACCAGCCCGCGCACCTCGCCGCGCCCGTTGGCGGTCACGATGATGCGCCCCGCGGGCCCGTCGCCCTTTACGTCCACGGTAAGGAGCTGCTCCTCTTCCTTGAGCGTTGCCGCGGCGATGAGGAGCGCCCCCATGGCCGTGCGCCCCAGCGCCGCCGTGACGACGGGTGATGTATCGTGGCGCCGGCGCAGCTCGGACACGATTCCCGTGGCGTTCAGTGCAAAGGCGCGCACCCGATCGTCGAGAGCGGTGGCGCGCACCAGGTAGTCCCGATCCATCCTCACCCCCTTGGAGCACACAAAGACCCGCCGCCAAAGCACTTACGGCCGCGGCTCACGATGCACTCGGTACAACGGAACGCGCGTTGGGTTCCGCGAACGGCTGGCCCCCTCCCCCCGGCCCCCTCCCCCGCCTGCGGGGGCGCAGGGCGCGGGAGGGGGAGAACTCCGCGCGTGCAGCACAGATCCGGTAGGGGCGCGATTCATCGCGCCCACGCTCCGCCGTGCCTCGACCCCCCGCCGCCCGAACCGATCCGGTAGGGGCAGACCTGCGTGTCTGCCCGCCGCCTGCCCCACCTCGACACCTGCTCCTCACCCCCCACCTCGTAGGGGCCGCCCCACGTGGCTGCCCGTGCCCTCCCCCGCACCGCCCCGTGCGCCGCGCACGGATGCACGCCCTTGCCCCTCCCCCAGGTTGTTTTGGAGGGGCAGCGAGGTGACGAGCGGGGAGGGGGCCCGCCCCCTCACCCCGGCAGCACCAGCCGCGCGATGCAGCCCCGCGCATCCGGCCGGTTCTCCAGGGTCAGCGTGCCGCCGTGGGCCTCGGCGATCTGGCGGCTGAGGGCCAGGCCGATGCCGGTGCCGTTGCGCTTCGTCGTGAAGAAGGGGACGAACAGGTTGGCCGTGTCCGCCAGGCCGGGGCCGTCATCCTCCACCCACACCTCCACCCCGTCGCCATCCGCGCGCCAGCCGACGCGCACACCGCCGCCGGTCTCCAGCGCGGCATCGGTGGCGTTGCGGACGAGGTTGATCAGGAGCTGGTCGAGCTGGTCGGGATCGGCGCTCACCAGCAGCTCGTCGCCGGGGACGACGCGCACGGGGAGGCGCCGCTCCAGCTCCGCCGTGTGGCGCACGCGCAGCCCGATGTCGATGGGGCTGAGCGAGGGGGGCGGGAGGCGCGCCAGGCGGGCGTACTCGGCCATGAAACGGCTGAGCGAGGTGGAGCGCCCCGCGATGATCGCCAGTCCGCCGCGCAGGTCGTCGCCCAGCTCGCCGGGGACGACGTCCTCGCCCACCATCCCCTGAAGCGTGCCGGCGATGGACTGGATGGGCGCCAGCGAGTTGTTGATCTCGTGGCTCAGCACGCGAATCAGCCGCCGCCACGCCTGCCGCTCCTCTTCGCGCAGCACGCGGCTCACGTCCGCCACCACCAGCAGCTGGTGCGAGCGGCCGCCCTGGCGAAATGGACCCCGCCGCACCTCCCAGCGCCCGACGCCGCCGGGGAACTCGTGCTCCACGGTGCGCGGCGTCTCCCCCTCCAGCAGGTCGGTCAGCTCCAGCTCGTCCGCGGGGAAGCCGAGGATGCGCTCCGGTGGGCGGTCCAGGAGGCGCTCGCCTGCGCGGTTGACGAGGCGCACGCGCCCGCCCTCGTCGATGGCGAAGACCGCCACGTCGATCTCCGCCATCACGCGGCGCAGGAGGGCGGTCGCCTCTATGGCGCCGATGCGCTGCTCGCGAAGCGTCTCGCCCAGCGCGTTGGCCTCCACCAGCGCCAGCCCGAGCGCGTCGTCCGGGCGGGCGCCGCGGGCGCGGAGCGAGAAGTCGCCCTCGCGCAGCGCCGCCAGGAGGTTGGAGAGGGTCTGCAGGGGGCGGATGGCCCGCTCGCGCACCATCCACGCGGCCAGCAGCCAGCCGCCGCCCACCAGCACGGCCGCCGTCCACTGCACGCCGCTGTCGTAGCCGCCCCGCCACAGCAGCAGGGCGGAGAGCGCCACTCCCGGAAACCCGGCCAGGAGCGCGAGGATGAAGATCTGGGTCTGGTGGCGCGTCCGCCGCCGGCGCGGGGGCATCAACGGCGGGCCGCCCCGAAACGAGAGATCCAGGAGCGACGATTCCCGGAGCCGGAGATCCACGAGCCCGCATTCCAGGAGCGAATGAATTCGCCGCTGGAACTACACGAAGTCCGCCTGTGCGGACTCGCGCGGCGGGCATCAGGCGGGGCGCCGGAGCATCCGTTCCCCATTCCCCATTCCCCATTCCCCATTCCCCATTCCCCGCCCTTCACAGCCCGAAGCGCTCCAGCCGTCGGTACAGCGCGCTGCGGCTGAGGCCCAGCGCCTCCGCGGCCTGGCTCACGTTGCCGTCGAAGCGCTCCAGCGCCTTGCGGATCAGGAGGCGTTCGGCGTCTTCCAGCGACATCTCCTCCATGGCGACCGAGGCGGGGACGCGGCCCCGCAGCGCCAGGTCCTCCACCCCCACGCGCGGGCCGGCGGTAAGGAGGATCGAGCGCTCCACCGCGTGTTCCAGCTCGCGCACGTTGCCGGGCCAGGGGTAGGAGAGGAGCGCCTTCATGGCATCCGGCGTGAAGCCCTCCAGCGCCTTGCGGTACTGCGCGGCGCCGCGGCGCAGGAAGTGGTTCGCCAGCAGCGGCACGTCCTCGCGCCGGTCGCGCAGCGGGGGGAGGTGGATCTCGACGGTGTTGAGGCGGAAGAGGAGGTCTTCGCGGAAGCGCCCTTCTTCCACGCCCTGCTGCACGTCCAGGTTGGTGGCCGAGATCACGCGCACGTCCACCTTGCGGGTGCGCGACGCCCCCACGCGCTGCAGCTCGCCGCTCTGCAGCACGCGCAGGAGCTTGGCCTGCTGGTCGTGCGGCATGGTGCCGATCTCGTCCATGAAGAGCGTGCCGCCGTCCGCCAGCTCGAAGGCGCCCACCCGGTCCGAGCGGGCGTCGGTGAACGCGCCCTTTACGTGGCCAAAGAGCTCGCTCTCGAACACGCCCTCCGCGATGGCGCCCGCGTTCACCGTCACCAGCGCACGCGATGCGCGGGGGGACGACGCGTGGAGCCAGCGCGCGACCACGTCCTTGCCGGTGCCGTGCTCGCCGGTGATGAGCACGGAGGCGTCGGAGGGGCCCACGCGCTCCATCAGCCGCAGCACGGGCACCATGGCGCGTGACTCGGCGATCATCTCGGGGAGGCCGTCGCTGCGCAGGCGGCGGTTCTCCTGCTCCAGCCGCTGCGTCTGGCGCAGGGCGCGCCCCAGCTCCACCTGCGAGGCGAGGGTGGCCAGGAGGCGCTGGTTGTCCCACGGCTTTTCCACGTAGTCGCGGGCGCCGCGCCGCATCGCCTCCACGGCGCCCTCCACGCTCCCCCACGCCGTCATCACCACGATGGGGAGCGACGGATCGGCGGCGTGGATCTGCGGGATCAGCTCCAGCCCCTCGCGCCCGGAGGTGGTGTCGCGGGCGTAGTTGAGGTCCATCAGCACCACGTCCAGATCCTTTTCGCGCGCCGCGGCCAGCGCGGATGCGGGGGAGGTGGCCGTCTCGATGCCATACCCGGCGCCTTTCAGGAGGAGGCGCAGCGCCTGGATGATGTCCGGCTGATCGTCGGCGATCAGGATGCGGGGCGGAGCGGTGGGAGCCATGGGGTGGACCGGATCAAGTGGGCGCGGCCGGCCCGGGTTGCGGGCCGGCCGCTGGATTCTAGCACTGAGTGCGTGAGTGCGTTAGTGCGTGATGTATGGCGTAGGGGCGCGATTCATCGCGCCCGTGGCCGGCGCCGCTCCGCCGCCCGCCCAAACACCGATACCTTTGTAGGGGCCGCCCCGCGTGGCTGCCCGTGCCTCGCCCGGCGCCGAACGCCGCGCCACGAGCGGATGAACGCCGCTGCCCCACACGAGCCCCGCCTCCGCGGACCGGCTGCGGCTCGCGAGACCGCTTCAGCGGTCTTCCCGTCGTTCCAGCCGGGGGCTTCAGCCCCCGGTGTTGATGCGCCGGTCTCATCCCCCGGTGTTCGTCCCCGAGCGTTCATGCGCCGCCGGGGCTCACCCCCGACGATACATCATTCGACGATACATCGTATGACATTACATCGGCGCGCGATGCATCGGCCAGTGACATCGCTTACTGCGCTCCCCCCGCCCGCTCCAACGCGATGCTGCCGCTGCCGGTGGAGATGCGCAGCGAGCGTCCGCCGCGGCCGATGGTGCCGCGCAGCCGGTGCGCGGTGATGCGGCCCGTGGTGCGCACCTCGAAGTCGCTGCGCACCGATCCGCTCCCCGTGCTGGCCTGCAGCTCCGCGCTGAAGTCGCTGGGGAGGCGCAGGGTGATGTCGCCGTTGCCGCTGCTGAAGCTCAGGTCGCTCGTGGAGCGCAGCGAGGCCATCGATACGCGGATGTCGCCGTTGCCGCTGGAGGCGGTGACCGGCCCGGCCGAGGTGGCCACGTCGATCTGCCCGTTGCCTGACGATGCGCGCACGGCGCCGCGCGCGCCCTGCACCTGGATCGTCCCGTTGCCGGACGACGCGTTCACCTCCGCCGCGCCGGGGCCCACCCGCACGTCGCCGTTGCCGGTGCTGGCGCGCACCGACGCCGTGGCGCCGCTCACGTCCACGTCGCCCGTGCCGCTGCTGGCGGCGAGGAGCACGCCCGCGGGCACCTCCACGGTGAAGTCCGCCCGGGCGTGGCGATTCCCGCGGTGCGAGTCGTCGCGGATCCCCTGCGCCGTGCAGGTGGCGCGCTCGGTGTACAGTGCGCAGATGGTCACGTTCTGCCCCTCGCGCACCAGCTCGAAGCGGATGCGCTCGTTGCCCTGCGCGCGGCGGACGCGGCCCCGCACCGTGGCCGTGCTCCCCCGCGGCGCGCGGGTCACGTTCACGTCGCCCGCGCCGGTGGAGACGCGCAGGGTGGCGCCGGCGGGGATGGAGCCGGACCAGTCGTAGCCGTCGCGCTGGGCTTCGAGCGGCGCCGCGGCCAGGACGGCGAGGGTGAGGAGGGTAAGGTTTTTCACGGGCAGGCTCCGTTGCGAAGAGGATCGTATGTACGGCACGCGCGGATAGGATGCTCGCCGGCGCGAAGTCGTTTGCATCACTCGCTGCGCAGCGCGACCATGGGGTCCACGCGGGCGGCGCGGCGGGCGGGAATCCAGCTCGCCAGGAGCGCGGCGCCGCTCAGGACCGCCAGGGCGAGCGCGAAGGAGGTGGCGTCCACCGGCTCCACTTCGTAGAGGATGCTGCCGATGGCGCGCGTGGTGGCGAGCGCCACGGCAATGCCCAGCACCGCGCCGGCCGCGGCCAGCGCGCCGCCCTGCCGCAGCACCATCGCCACGATGCGGCGCGGGCCGGCGCCGAGCGCGGCGCGAATCCCCATCTCGCGGCGGCGCTGCGTGACGGAGTACGAGACGACGCCGTAGAGCCCGACCGCCGCCAGGGTGAGCGCCACGCCTCCGAACAGGGTGAAAAAGGTGGCGATCCAGCGGGCCTGGGCCAGCGATTGGGCGACGTTCTCGGACATCGGCGTCACCGTGGGCGCGGGCTGCCCCGGGGTCGCCCGCGCCAGCACGCGGCGCAGGGGAGCGACCAGCGAGGCCGGGTCGCCTGCGGCGCGCACGTGCAGCGTGAGGTACGAGTACGTCTGCCGCGGCGCGCGGAAGTAGAGCGTGGGGGGCCCCTCGGCGGCGATGGCGGCGGCGCGCACGTCGCCGATCACCCCGGCCACGTGGAAGACGTCGTCGTTCATGCGGATGCGCTGGCCCACGGCGTCGCGGCCGGGCCAGTACTTCGCGGCGAGCGCCTTGTTGACCAGCACCCGCTGCTCGTCGCCCGCGAGGCCGAAGGGACGCCCGCGCAGCAGCGGGATGCCCATGGTGCGCAGGTACGCGTCGTCGATGGACAGGACGGCGGCGCTGGGGTCCTCGCCCGGCGGCGGCGTGTAGCCCGGCACCTCGAAGGTGGACGACATGGACATGCCGGTGAGCGGCGCCATGTTCGCGAACGTCGCATCCTCCACTCCCGGCAGGGCGCGTACCCGGTCCAGCACCTCCTGCACGCGCGCGGCGGGGGGCGGCCCGAAGCTCTCAGTGCCCGGTTCGGAGAAGTTGACGCCCGCGGTCACGATCTTCTCCGCGTCGAAGCCGGGATCGACCTCGTGGAGCTTGCCCAGGGAGCGGAGGACGAGCCCCATCGCCACCACCAGCACCAGGGTGATGGAGACCTGGCCCACGACGAGCGCTCCCTGCACCGCCAGGCTGCGGGTGGCGCCCTGCGCGCCACCGTCGCGCAGCGCCGTCACCAGGTCGCGCGCGCCGGCGCCGATCACGGGCACCAGTCCGAACGCGATCCCCGCCACCACCGACACCGCCAGGGTGAACGCCAGCACGCGAGCGTCGAGCGAGGGCGACACCCGCGCCACGTCCGGAATGCGCGAGGCGAGCGACACGCCGGCCCACGCCAGCAGGAGCCCCGCGCCCCCGCCCATCAGCGCCAGCACCACGCTCTCGGTAAGGAGCTGGCGGGCGATGTGGCCGCGCCCCGCGCCGAGCGACGAGCGGATGGCGATCTCGCGGCGGCGCGAGCTGGCGCGTGCGAGCAGGAGGTTGGCCACGTTGGCGCATGCCACCAGGAGCACCATCGCGACGACGGCCATCAGCAGGTACGCGGCACGCTCCCGCACCGCGCGCGTGTCCTGGTCCAGCGACAGGCCGGCCACGTTCCCCGCGGGCACCACCCGGGCCAGGCGCCCGGCGTTGGTCTCGGGATGCGCGGCGGCCAGGCGGCGCGCGGTGAGGTCGGCGGCGAGCTGGGCGCGCTCCGCCGTCACCCCCGGCTGCAGGCGGCCGAAGACGGTCGCGAACGAGACCGAGCGCGTGTCCAGCGGGTTCATCCGGGGGTCCAGGAAGGCGGCGCGGGCGCGCAGCGGGATCCAGACCTCCGCCGGGTTCTCACCCCCCAGCGCGCGGAAGACGGTCTCGCTCCCCACCACCCCCACCACGCGGAAGGGGTGCCGGTTGAGGATCACGGTCTTCCCCAGCACGCCGGGGTCGGCGTTCATCCGGGTGCGCCAGTACGACTCGCTCACCACCGCCACCGCGCCCGGGTCGTCCGCCCTGTCGTCGGAGGGGAGGATGGTGCGCCCGCGGATCGCCTTCACCCCCAGGACGCGAAAGAAGTCGCCGCTGACGGCCGCTCCCCCCGCTCCCTCCACCGCCCCCGTTCCCACGCGGAAGAAGCGCGTCTCGTGCGCCGCGAGCCCCGCGAACACCTCGCGGCGCGCCCGGTAGTCCTCGAAGTCGGGGATGGACCACGAGTAGCCCGGAGTCACCTCCCCCGTCTCCACGTTGCGGTTCATGGGGTGGAGGCGCACCACCGCGCCCGGATCCTCCACGGGCAGGGGGCGCAGCATCAGCGCGTCCACCACGCTGAAGGCCGTCGCGTTGGCCCCTATCCCCAGCGCCAGCGTGAGCACGGCCGCGGCGGTGAAGCCGGGGGCGTTCTTCAGGGAGCGGAGGGCGTAGCGCAGGTTGGTCATCGGATCACTCGGAGCGAAGGGCGATCATGGGATCGACGCGTGCGGCGCGTCGGGCGGGGAGCCAGCTCGCCAGCACGGCGACCGAGGCCAGCAGGAGGGCGACGAGGGCGAAGGTGAGCGGGTCGCTGGGGCTCACCCCTTCCAGCAGCCCAGCCATCAGCCGGGTGACGGCGAAGGCGCCCGCGAGCCCGATCCCCACGCCGATGGCCGCGATGGTGAGCCCCTGCCCCACCACCATGCGCAGCACCTGGCCGGTGCGCGCGCCCAGCGCCATCCGCACCCCGATCTCGTGGATGCGCTGCGCGACCGCGTACGCCATCATGGCGTACACGCCGGTGACCGCCAGCAGGAGCGCGATGAAGCCGAACGACGCGAACATCCCCCCGAAGAGCCGCTGCCTCCAGAGCGACTGTCCCGCGACCTCGGCCATCGTGTGCACGTCGGCCACGGCGGCCCCGGGATCGATCTCGCGGATGGCGCGGCGCAGCGCGGGCGCCAGCGCGGCCGCGTCGCCCGGGGTGCGCGCGACGAGCGCCATGGAGCGGCTGCCGTGGTCGCCCGCGGGAAAGTAGAGCTGCGGGCGCGGTGCATCGCCGCGATGCTGGCCGCTGATGTCGTCCACCACCCCGATCACCGTGCGCCAGTCGCCGCCGATGCTCACCGTGTGGCCCAGCGCGCTCCGCCCCGGCCAGAAGCGCTCGGCCATCGAGCGGCTGACCACCACCACCGGCGCGCCGGCCGCGGCTTCCTGCGCGGTGAAGGGGCGCCCGGCGCGCAGCCGCAGCCCCATCGCCTCCGCGAAGCCGTCCGTCGTGCGCCGCACCTCGGCGTCGGGGCGGTCGGAGCCCGGCACCTCGCGCCCGTCCACCATCACGCCGCTGGTGGAGGAGCCGCCCGAGAGCGGGAGCCAGTCCGCCATCCCCGCGCTGGCGACGCCGGGAAGCGGGCGCACGCGGTCGAGCACCTGGCGGAAGAAGGCCGTGCGCGCCGCCGCGCTCTCGTAGCGCTCGCCGCCCACGGTGATGCGCATCGACACCGCGCCGTCGAGCCGGAAGCCGGGGTCGGCGGAGTTGAGGTGGACGAATGAGCGCACCATGAGCAGCGCGCCGGTCAGCAGGATCGCCGCCATCGCGAGCTGCCCCATCACCAGCGCCGACTGCAGCCGCCCGCGCCGTGCGCCGGTGGTGGAGCCGCGGCCGCCATCGCGCAGCACGCCCTGCAGGTCGCCCGACGTGGCCCGCAGCGCCGGCGCCAGGCCGAAGAGGAGGCCGGTGCCCAGCGACACGCCGAGCACGAAGAGGAGCACGGTGCGGTCGATGTCGAACACCATCCAGAGCGGCGGCTGGAAGGGAAAGGACGACATGATCAGCCGCAGCCCCCACACGGCGAGCCCGATCCCCAGCGCGCCGCCCATCAGCGACACCAGCGCGCTCTCGGTGAGGAGCTGCCGCACGATGCGCCCCCTCCCCGCGCCGATCGCCACGCGCACGGCGATCTCGCGGCGGCGGGCGGCCGCGCGGGCCAGGAGGAGGTTGGCGACGTTGGAGCAGGCGATCAGGAGGACGAAGCCCACCGCGCCCATCATCACCAGGAGGGGGGCGCGCACCTCGCCCGCCCAGCTCTCGCTGAAGTCGGTCGCCCGCACGCCGGAACCCGCGTTCGTCTCCGGATAGCGCCGCGCCAGCTCGCGCGAGACGGCGTCCAGCTCGGCGCGCGCCTGCCGGAGCGTGGCCCCGGGCCGCAGCCGGCTGATCACGGACATGTACCGGCTCCCGCGCTCCTCCTGCACCTCGGGGCGCAGCGGCGTCCAGAAGGTCTGGTTGTCTGGAAAGCCGAAGTTCTCCGGCATCACTCCGATGACGGTGTGCGGCACCCCGTCGAGCGACAGGGTGGAGCCCACGATGCGCGGGTCGCGCTCGAAGCGCCGCTCCCATTCCTGGTACGCGATCACCACGACACGTGCGGCGCCGGGCTCCCCCTCGTCGGGGAGGAAGGTGCGCCCCAGCGCCGCGCGCGCGCCGAGCATCGAAAAGAGCCCGGAGCTCACCACCTCGCCGCTCACCTCTTGCGGCTCGGCGCCGCGCCCGGTGAGGATCATGCGGTCGTCGTAGTACGCCCCCATCGCCTGAAAGGAGGGGCTCCCCGCCTGCCAGTCCACGAAGTTGGGGTACGAGACGCTGCTCTCGTCGCCGGTCTTCTGGTGCAGGGTGCGCAGCACCACGAGCCCGTCGGGGTCCACGTGGGCCGGCGGGCGCAGGAGGATGGAGTTGACCACGCTGAACATCGTCGTGTTCACCCCGATCCCGAGCGCCAGCGTGGCCACCGCCACCAGCGCGAACCCTGGGCTGCGGCCGAGGGCGCGCATGGCGAAGCGGAGGTCCTGGAGGAGCGTGTCCATGGAAGAAGTGCGTGAGTGCGTTAGTGCGTTTACGCGCACCGCGTAGGGGCGTGATTCATCACGCCCGTGCCCGACACTGCTCCACCGCCCGCCGTCCACCCCGGTCCCTGCTACCCGTAGGGGCAGACCTGCGTGTCTGCCCACCCTTGCCCCCACCCCGGCCCCGCCCTTCCGCACCGATCCCGTAGGGGCTGCCCCACGTGGCCGCCCGTGCCCTTGGGCATTCGCCGATGTCCGCCTTCCAGGAGCGAATCTTCGCCGCTGGAACCACGCGAAGTCCGCCTGCGCGGGCTCACGCATACGCCGGCGCGCGTCGCCATCCTTCTGTCATCCTGAGCCACGCGCTTCACCGCCGCTCGCCCGTGCTCCGTCCTGTGGCGCGGAGCGAAGGATCTACTGCACGTGCCGAGAGGTGCGTCGTGTCGCGCCGGCCTCTTGCCTCGCCGGCTAGATCCTTCGGTCGCCGCAAAAGGCCAGCGCGGACGGCCCAGGTGGTGCGCGGGCGGGCTCCCTCAGGATGACAGTGGCGTGCTGCGCGGATCGACGCGCTGGAAGGGGCGGGCGTGATGAATCACACCCCTACGCCCATCACGGCAAACCCAACGCACTCACGCACTTCCGTTCACGCCGCCGCCTTCTCCCCCACCACCCACCCATCCGCCAGCTCGATCACCCGGTCGCCGGCGGCGGCGTTGGCCTCGGAGTGGGTGACCTGGATGATGGTGGTGCCGGCGCGGTTCAGCTCGCGAAAGAGGTCCATGATCTCGCGGCCCTGCGACGAGTGCAGGTTGCCCGTGGGCTCGTCGGCCAGGATCAGGGTGGGCTCGGCGATGATGGCGCGCGCGATCCCCACCAGCTGCTGCTGCCCGCCCGAAAGCTGGCTCGGGTACAGGTCCTTTTTGCCGACCATCTGGAAGCGGTCCAGCGTGTCGCCCACGCGCGCCGCCCGCTCCTTGCGCGGCACGTCGCGGTACGAGAGGGGGACCTCCAGGTTCTCGGCGACGGTGAGGTCGTCCAGGAGGTGGTACTGCTGGAAGACGAAGCCGATGTGGCGCCGCCCGAGCGCCGCGCGCTCCTTGGGCTTCATGGCGTGCACCGGCTCGCCGCTGAACCAGTACTCGCCGCTCCACGCCGCGTCGAACATCCCCAGGATGGCGAGAAGGGTGGACTTGCCGGCGCCCGAGGGGCCCGTCACCGAGACGAACTCGCCGGGGGCGACGTCCAGGCTCACGTTGCGAAGGACGTACGTCTTCGCCGCACCCGCGGGGAAGGACTTCTCGACGTTTCGGAGGCGGATCATGTGAGCGCGTGGAGTTCGAAGGGAGTGCTGCGGCATCCGGAACGACCGCCCCGGGCGCCATAATCAAGTGCGACACGCATGCCCGGCGCGCCGACGCCGTAAGTCGCTGCGATCCATCATCTTGGCGCCACGGAGAACAACACGCATGTCCGTGGGTGGGAAACCCTCGTCCCAAAAACGGACACCCTGCACGGGCTACTTCGCGGCCCGCTCGGCGTCGGCCAGGAGCGCGTCGAGGGCGGCGCGGTCAAGGTAGCGTCCGTTCAGCACCACGCCACGAATCTTTTGCGTGTTGCGGATGTCGGCGAGCGGGTTCGCGTCCAGGAGCACCAGGTCGGCGAGGCGGCCGCCGGCGACGATGCCGAGCGAATCGGCCCTTCCCATGAAGCGCGCGGGGCGCAGGGTGGCGGCCTGGAGCGCCTGGAGCGGGGTGAAGCCGCCTATCTCCACCAGCTGCGCGAGCTCGTCGTGCGTGGCGAAGCCGGGGACCACCAGTGGCGCGCCGGCATCGCTCCCCACCATCACCACCATCCCCGCCGCGGCCAGCTCGCGCAGGTTGCGGACGTCGTTGCGGTACATCGCGCCCCAGTCCATCGCCGTCTCGTGCTTGCGCGTCTTGGCCTCGTCGCGCCAGCGCTGCGAGACGCGCGCGGGAAGGTAGCGCAGGCGCGGGGCGTCCGCGCTGGCGAGCACCAGGAGAGAGTCGCCGGAGAGGACGCGCCCACGCCACGTCACCAGAGTGGGCGCGATGGCGGTGCCGTTGAGGATGAGCTCGCGGTACACCGAGTCCCGCCCGGCGCGCGACTCGGTGATCGCGGGGAAGAAACCGTGCTCGAAGCTCGCCATCCCCGCCGCCGAGGCATCGGCGGGCCGCATTCCGCCGTGCGTGTGCGCATAGACGGGAAGGCCGCGCTCGCCCGCGCGCTGCATCAGCGCGCGGAGCACCTCGGGCGCGGGGTAGTTGCGCACCTTGACGTGGTCCGCGCCGAGCCTGGCCACCGAGTCCACGAAGGCGATTGCCTCCGCCGGCGTCGAGGGGCCGAAGCGGAAGGCGAGCCAGCCGGTGTTCTGCCCCTCGCGCTCCTGCATGCCCCGGACGGCGGCGATCCAGCGCGGGCTCTCCACCACGGGCGAGGCGATCTTCATGCGCGGGCCCATGCGCTGCCCGGCCGCGATGCTGTCGCGCCACGCGCGCACCCGCGCGAAGTCGTCCGCGCCCATGTCGCGGATGCTGGTGACGCCGTTGGCCGCGTACAGCAGGAGCGCGCCCGGCCCGTTGCCGTACACGTGCGTGTGCATGTCCCACAGCCCCGGGATCAGGAACTTCCCGCTGGCATCCACCACGCGCGTCCCGGCGCCAATACGAACGGCGGGCCCCACCTCGCGGATGCGGTTCCCCGCCACCACCACCGTCTGGTTGGGCAGGAGGCGCCCCGTCTCCACGTCCACCACCGTCGCGTGCGTGAAGGCGATGGGCGTGTCGAACGGAGCGGGCGCCTTCGCCGGGCCACACGCCGCGAGGAAGGCCAGGAGGAGGATCGATCGAAGCTTCATCATCGTGACTCGCATGCTGGAGACAGGCAGATTGCGGTTCATTCGGAACGCAGCGCGACCATCGGGTCCACGCGGGCGGCGCGGCGGGCGGGGAGGTAGGTGGCGACGAGCGTGGTGGCGGCCAGGAGCAGCGACACCGTCGCGAATGTGAGCGGGTCGGTGGCGCTCACGCCGTAGAGAAGGTGCCCCACGACGCGCGTGGCCGCCACCGCCGCGATGAGCCCCGCCCCGATGCCCGCGGCGGCGAGCACCACGCCCTGCCCCAGCACCAGCTTGAGCACCTGCGCGGTCTGCGCCCCCAGCGCCATCCGCACGCCGATCTCGCGCGTGCGCTGGCCCACCGTGTACGACATCGCGCCGTACACGCCCACGCACGCCAGCAGCAGCCCGGCGGCACCGAAGGCGCCCACCAGCAGCGCGCCCAGCCGCTGCGCCAGGAGCGAGTCGCCGATCAGGTCGCGCAGCGAGCGAAAGGTGGGGAGGGGGACCTCGCGGTCCAGCCGGCGCACCTCGGCGGCGAGCGCGGCGGCCACCGGGCCCTCCTGCCCTTCGCGGACGCGCACGTTGAGCGTGCGCTCGGGCATGGTGGGAGCCTGCGCCATCGGCAGGTAGAGGAGGCCGTTCGGCGTTTCGCCCAGCGAGCGGAGCTTGGCCTCGCGCACCACTCCGATCACCTGCAGCGGCTTCTCGCCCATCATGATCGACTTCCCCAGCGCGTTCCCGTCGGGCCAGTAGCGCGCCGCCAGCGCCTCGCTCACCACCGCCACGTCCGCTTTCTCGTCGGCGGCGGTGAAGCCGCGCCCCTTGAGCACGGGCAGGCGCAGCGTGCGGAAAAAGTCGGCGGAGACGGCGTTCAGCATCATGAAGGGCATCTCGCCCGGCTTCGGCGTGTGGCCGGGGACCGAGGCATGGATCATCCCCCCGTTGGCCTGCGAGAAGGGGACGCTCATCGAGAGCGCGGCCGACTCCACGCCGGGAAGCGCGCGGGCGCGCTCCTGCAGGCGGTCGAAGAACTGGGCGGCCTGCGCGGGATCGTAGCCGCTGGGGCTCAGGTCCAGTGTGGTGGTGAGGACGCCCGCCGGGTCGAAGCCGGGGTCCACGCTCCACGCGCGGTCCAGCGCGCGCATGAAGAGCCCCGCGCCCAGCAGCAGGAGGAGCGAGAGGGCGATCTGCGCGGACACCAGGGCGCCGCGCATCCACCCGCGCCCGCCGCGCTTCAGCTCCGTCGCGCCCTTGAGGAGCGGCACCACGTCCGCCGAAGCGGTCTGCAGCACCGGGACGATGCTGATGGCGGCGCCGGTGACGAGCGCCAGAACCAGGGCGAAGGCCCACACCCGCGCGTCGGGCACCAGCTCCACGGCCACCGCCTCGGGCCAGGGGAGCGCCATCAGCAGCCGCCCGAACCAGGTGGAGAGGAGGACGCCGGCCGCGGCGCCCGCGAAGGTAAGGAGCATCGCCTCGGCCACGATGCCGCCCACCACCCGCGCGCGCGTGGCGCCCAGCGACATGCGCAGCGCCGTATCGCGGGCGCGCGCGGTTGCGCGGGCGGCCAGGATGCCGGCCACGTTGACGCACGCCGCCAGCAGCACCAGCGAGGTGGCGAGCGCCAGGAGCCGCAGCGCGCCGGTGACGTCTTCCTTGCGGGACCACGACATCGGGCTCACCTCCCGCAGCACCACGGCGTCGGGCGCGAACTCTCCCTCCCGCGGATCGCGGTTGGCGCGCACCACGGCCGTGAGCGCCGCCTCCGCTTGCGCATGGGTGACGCCTGGACGCAGGCGCGCCACCAGGTTCACCCCGAAGCTGCGCCGGGCCCCGCCGCGCAGCACCCGCGGCGCCGCGGCGATGGGAAGCCAGACCTCCGGCCGGTCCCCGATCCAGGCCGCGGTGAGCTCCGCCGGGGCCACGCCCACCAGGCGGAACGGCTGCCCGTTGATCCGCACCGTGCTCCCCAGCACCGCCGGGTCGCCGCCGAAGCGCGACCGCCAGAGCGGGTTGGAGATGGCGGCCTCGTCGGCCGCCGCGGGCCAGCGCCCGATCCCCGGCCGCACGTCCATCACGCCGAAGTAGTCGTCCGTCACCAGCACCCCGTTGGCCACGCCGGGCCCGTCGGCGGCGCGCAGGCTCACCCCCTCCTCCAGCGTCCCCGCCACCCCCTGCACCACGCGCCGCTCCTCCGCCACCGCCCTGCGCAGCGCATCGGAGGCGGTCACGAACACCGTGCCCCTCTGCGTGGAGAGCGACACCTCCGCCAGCCGCTCCGCGTCGCGAAAGGGGAGCGGGCGCAGCAGAAGCGCCTGCGCCGCCGAGAACACCGTCGTCCCCGCCCCGATCCCCAGGGCCAGGGTGAGCACGGCCGCCAGCGCGAAACCGGGGGTGCGGCGCAGCGAGCGAGCGGCGAAGCGGACGTCCTGGATCAGCGGTTCCATGGCGATGGCTCAAGCGGGGAACGAAGGGGTAGTACGGCGTCTCTACTGAGCGACATGCGTTCCTACCGGTGCGCCCGCGCAACCCGTTGCCCCGCAACGCCCTCGCCGCGAGGACCCGAGGCGCCTCCGTTCAGCGCTGGGAATCGCCCGTCCCAAAACCGGACATCCGGCGCCCTTCTCTGGACTGAAATCGCTGCTTATTATTCAGGACATCCGCGCCCCAACATCCCCCGATAGAGTTGGAATCATGAGGCACCTTCGAATGTACGGCCTTCCCGCCGTGCTGCTCCTTGCGTGCGCGTGCGAAGGCAACGCCACCGGAAAAGTGGATACGGCGGGACCCCCCGCCACGGTGCAGCCGCTGACCGAAACCTTTCGGTACGGCTCCGTGGGTGACTCGCTATCTCACAGCCCGGCCGTGATGGTGCGGGACGCGAACTCGGCCCCCGTTCCCGGCGCGGCGGTCACCTATACCCTTTCGCAGGGCGCGGGCAGCCTGAGCGGGGCCCCGGCGACGACCGACGGGATGGGTGTCGCCCAGGTGCGCAGGTGGGTCCTCCCCACGAAGCCGGGAGAGGTCACACTGGACGTGGCCGCCGGCAACGTCGCGCCGGTCCGGTTCCGCGTTTTCGTGCACGCGCAGCCCCCCTCCGTGGTCCAGGTGCTGAGCGGCAGCGACCAGACGATCGCGGCGGGAGCGTCCACGACGCTGCGCGTGCGCATGGTCGACGTCTTCGGGAACCCCGGGCCCTCGGATGTCTCCTTCACCGTCCTCGAAGGGCGCGCCACCGTCTCCCCCGCCCAGGTGAAGGCCGGCAACGACGGGCTGGCATCGGTGCAGCTCACCGCGAGTGCATCGCTGGCCCCGGGCGAGGTGATCCGCGTCGCCGTCCGGCGTCCCGACCTGCCCGCGAGCCACCCGAGCCAGGTCATCACCCTCCGCGGCGCCTGAGGCGGGCCCCCTCCCCCGCTCGTCACCTCGCGGCCCCTCCCCCAATAACCACCTGGGGGAGGGGCGTACGCATAAATCTCCGCGGAGTACACACATCCTGTAGGGGCGCGATTCATCGCGCCCGCCCTTGTCCCCGCCTCGACCTGTGCCCGCCGCGCCAATGCCGTAGGGGCAGACCTGCGTGTCTGCCCGCCGCCTGCCCTGCCTCACGCCTAAAACGCCGAGGCGCAGAGAAACCTTTTTCTCCGCGCCTCTGCGTCTCCGCGTGAGCCCGCGGTTCCGCGGTTACTCGGACCGCAGCGCGATCATCGGGTCCACACGCGATGCGCGCCGGGCCGGGAACCAGCTGGCGAAGAGGGCCGCGCCCACGAGCAGGATCACCACCACGGCAAAGGTTGCCGGATCGGTGGGAGAGACGCCGTAGAGCTGGCTGCTGAGGACGCGCGTGAGCACCAGCGCGGCCACCAGACCGGCCAGCACGCCCCACGCGGTCAGCCCCAGCGTCCACTTCATCACCATGCGCAGCACCGAGGGCGCCTCGGCCCCCAGCGCCATGCGGATGCCGATCTCGCGGGTGCGCCACGCCACCGTGTACGAGATGACGCCGTAGATCCCCAGCAGCGCCAGCCCCAGCGCCGCCGCGCCGAACACCGCCGTCAGGACGGCGAACATGCGCGGCTCCGCGATGGTGCCCGCCACCATCTGCCGCAGCGTGGTCACGCCCACGATGGGCTGGTTGGGCGCCACCTCGTGGATGGCCGCCGTCACCGCGCCGCTCATCGCCGCCGGATCGCCCTGGGTGCGCACGAAGAGCTTGGTGGCGCTGCGCGAGAAGGGGCCGTTCATGGACACGTACATGGCCCCGCCCGGCTCCGCCGCCAGCCCTTCCGTGCGCACGTTGTCCGCCACCCCGATCACGGTCAGGTCGATCTCGCTGGGCTCGTTGCGGAGCGTCTTGCCGATGGGGTCCTGTCCCGGCCACAGCCTCGCGGCCAGCGAGCGGTTGACCACCACGCCCAGTGCGTCGCCCTCCACGGACTCGCTGAAGTCGCGCCCGCGCAGCAGGCGAATCCCCAGCGCGCGGAAGTAATCCGGCGTCACCATGAAGAGGCCCGCGTCGGGCTTGACCTCCACCCCCGGCCGGTCGCTCAGGACAAAGGTGTACGGCTCGCCGCCGCCGTGCAGCGGAAGCGTCTTGCTGGCGCCCACGGCCACCACGCCGGGCACCTGACGCACACGCTCCATGATGCGGTTGCGATACGCGATCCGCGCCTCCACCCCGCCCTCCAGCTCCGGCGGGGAGACGCTCATCGTCAGCACGTTCTCCGCGCGGAAGCCGGGGTCCACGTTCGCCAGGCGCCACAGGCTCTTGAGCATCAGCCCGGAGCCCATCAGCAGGACGACGGCCAGTGCCGTCTCGGCCACCACGATGCCGTTGCGGGCCGCCGCGCGCTCGCGCCCCTCGCTGCCGCCGCGCCCGCCGGCCCGCAGCGCCTGCCCCGGCTCGCCACGCGATGCGCGGATTGCGGGCCACGATCCGAACATCGCCGCCGTCCCCAGCACCGCGGCCAGGGCGAACGCCGCCACGCGCGCGTCGGGGCGGATGTTGTCGGCGCGCGGCAGGTCGCCCGCGCCCAGTGCCACCAGCCAGTCCACGCCAATCAGCGCCAGCCCGAAGCCGAGCAGCCCGCCCGCCGCCGCCAGCAGGAAGCTTTCGGCGAGGTGCTGGCGGATCAGCCGGCCGCGCTTCACCCCCAGCGCCACGCGGATCGCCGTCTCGCGGCTGCGGGCGGTGCTGCGCACGAAGAGGAGGTTCGCCAGGTTGGCGCAGGCGATCAGCAGCACCAGCACCACCGCGCCCAGCAGCACCAGGAGCGCAGGCCGTACCCGCCCCAGCAGCGCATCCGAGAGCGGAACAATCGCGGCCGAGCTCCACCCCTCGTTGGTCTCCGGATTCTGGCGGGCCAGCGTGGCGAGCGCGGCATCCGTCTTCTTGCGCACGGCGGCGAGCTCGGCGCCCGGCGCCAGCCGGCCCACCACGGTCATGAAGCGGCTGTCGCGCGATCGGCCGATGTCGTCGGGGCCGAAGATGGCGAGCGGGATCCAGGCCTCCACCTCGCGCGCCGGGTACTGGAAGGAGGGCGGCATCACCCCCACGACGGTGAAGGCGTCGCCATCGAGCTGCACGCGGCGCCCCACCACGGCGCGGTCGCCGCCGTAGCGGCGCGTCCACAGCCCGTGGCTCAGCACGATGGCCTTGGGCCCGCCCGCCACGCCCTCCTCCGCGCTCAGGGTGCGCCCCACCTCGGCGGCCACCCCCATCGCGGGGAAGAACTCCCTGGTGACGAAGGCGCCGGAGAGGACGGCCGGCTCGCCGTCGCCCATCAGGTTCATGGTGCTGTTCCCCGGCGCGTACCAGAAGCCGCCGAGCTGCGCAAATTCCGGGACGGCGCGCTGCAGGTCCAGGAAGTCCGGCTCCGAAAAGGTGCCGTCCGTTACGCCCTCGCCGGCGTTGACGTGCTTCAGCTCCACCAGCCGCTCCGGCGCCGCGTACGGCAGCGGGCGCAGGAGGACGCCGTTGACCACCGTGAAGATGGCCGTGCTCGCCCCGATCCCCAGCGCCAGCGTCAGCACGGCGATGATGGTGAAGGCCGGGCTGCGCAGCAGGGTGCGGAGCGCGTAGCGGAGGTCCTGGATCAGCGAGTCCATGGGGATGTTACTCCTGGGGGTCTGGTCGCGTCGGGAAGTGCTAAGTGCTAAGTGCTAAATGCTAAGTGCTAAGTGCTAAGTGCTAAGTGCCTAGTGCCTAGTGCCTAGTGCCTAGTGCCTAGTGCCTAGTCCTGGTTGCCCTTTGCTCGGGGTGCGCGCCTTTGTCATCCTGAGAGAGTCGCCCCCACTTTCTCCGCCGCGCAACGCACTCCCTGCGGCGAGCGAAGGATCTAGCCGGCGAGGCAGGAGGGCAGCCGGTGGCGACGAGCCCCTCGCCAGCAGCAGTAGATCCTTTGCTCCGCGCCGCAGTGTGGAGCGGGGGAGAGGACGGTGATGCGTCGCTCAGGATGACAAAACGGGGGGGGTGCGTCCACGCACCCGCGGATTCGCGCACTCAGGACTCTCCTCACGCCCCCACCCGCGCACCTCCGCACCAACGAACCGACGCACTTCTGTTCAGCACTTAGCACTTAGCACTTAGCACTTAGCACTTAGCACTTGGCACTTGGCACTTGGCACTTGGCACTTGGCACTTGGCACTTGGCACTTGGCACTTGGCACTTGGCACTTGGCACTTGGCACTTGGCACTTGGCACTTGGCACTTAGCACTTGGCACT